>CAZPYZ010000360.1:0-5036 GCA_964590215.1 uncultured Dehalococcoidia bacterium
GGGCAGGAGCGCGGGGCCTTGTCCCCCACGGGGAGCAGTAGCGCGGGGGACAAGCCCCCGCGCTACTGCTCCCCGTGGGGGACAAGGCCCCGCGCTACTGCCCCCCGTGGGGGACAAGCAGGACAAGCCCGGCGCTACGCTCCCGCCCCATGCTACCGCGTGGCGGCTCACCGACCGCCTTTGCAGCAGACCGCGGGAAGAGCGCGCCCGCCGTGACGATCAAGAGTTTCGGGCTTCCGACGTTAAGCGGCATCGGGATCAACCCCAGGCTCTACTTGAGCCACTGCCGGGTCAGCTCTCGGGTTACCTCGACTTCCGGATAGACCGACTGCCGCAACGGATCCATGAAGCGTCTGGCGGCTCCTTCAGGCGGGGTGCTGTCTTGGTCCACCGGCGGAACGTCGGTGCGCCGGCTGTTCCGTTCCGTGTTCTTGGAGAAGATCTGCTGCCCTTCCTTCGTCAGCAGCCAATTAACGTACAGCCTGGCCGCGTTGGGATGGGGCGCCCGGTTCATCAGCCACACCACCTCGGACGACAGGTACGCAAAGTCTTCCAGGGCAGGACTCTTGATGTTCCTGGCCAAGCCTTCCTGCCGGAAGTCGAGGACCACCCGGTTGGTGGTGCCGATGGCGATGGCGACCTTGCCCCGGACGACCGCCTCCGCGATCTGCCGGGACTGGCTGAACAGGATCGGTTCCTGGTCCACCACGATCTGCTTTATGAGCTCCGGCCCGTGTTTCAGGCGGGCGATGGTGAGAGGGGTGGCGGAGGCGCCGCCGGTGCGGGGGTCCGCCATGGCGATCCGGCCCTTCCACTTGGGGTTGGCCAGGTCCTTCGCGCTCTTCATCTCGTCCTCCCGGACGAGGTCTGTGTTGATGTGGAGGTTGACCGCGAGGTCCCAGGTATACCCAAAGGAGTACTGTTTGGTGTCGTCGCCCCAGCCGAAATCAAGGCCGCCCTGCCAGTTCTTGTCGTCCAGCACGTCGGGGCGGAAGAGCAGCGGCTTGAGGGGATCGAAGACCTTCTCCGGCCAGAGGGTGCCGAAGGAGGTGATCGCTGGCGGGCCCACCACATCCCAGTTGTAGAGGCCCGCCGCCCGTTCTTGCAGGATCTTGGGCGCCCAGGTCCGGGCGAGGATGGTGGAGTGGTCGACCTCGATCTCGGGGAAGGCGTCATGGAAGGCCTCCGCGACCTTGCGGTAGCCGCCCCCCTCGACGCTCATGGTGACCAGCCTGCCCTCCTTCTTGGCGGCGGCTACCAGGTCTTCCCACTCCCGCTCCCAGGCCTCCTTGGGGCTGCTGGAACCGGTGGGTCCGCTGGGAGCGGCACCGGGGGCGCAGGCCAGCGCCGCGCTCCCGGATGCCGCCGCTTGGAGAAAGGTGCGCCGTGTGATCATGTCAGCCTCCCACAGCGGTCCAAAGTCCAAAGTTGCCAACGCCCTACGAGTATCGCTTGGGGGGCGGGACTTTGGACCTTGGACCAGGGACTCTGGACTTATTTGTCCACCCAGGTGTGGACGATGGGCCACCCGGTGTAGCCGAAGTGAGGAGCGAAGTTCCGGACGTGAGGATGCCAGAACTGGTAGCGGACCTCGTAGTAGAGTGCCAGGCCGTAATACATCTCGCTGTTGATGTAACGCACCGCATCCCGCACGATCTCCCTCCGTTTCACCTCGTTTCCTTCCCGCCGCTGCGCCTCGAGCCAGGCCGTGAGCTTCGGATCGTTGACGCCGGCGTAGTTGGAGCGGTGGGTCGGATGCAGAATGAACAGGTAGGAGTCGACGTCCCCCTCGATGTACTTGCTGGTGATACTTAGCCAGAAGTTCCCGAGCCGCCGCTGGTTGGCGTAGTCGGCATACTCATAGCTCTTGAACCCGAGATTGATACCGGCTTTCTTCAGCTGGGCCTGGAGCAACTCGATCATCTGAACATATTCGTCGCCGAAGTACCTGCCCGGGTATTGCAGCTCTATGTCCACTCCGTTGGGGTAGCCCGCCTCCGCCAACAGCCGTCGCGCCTCATCCGGGTCGTACTTGAGCATCCCGCGGATCTCTTCCTGGCTGAAGGTATCGGGGAAGGCCCCGGCCAGGGCGAGGCCTCCTTTCCCGCCCGTGAAGACACGCAGCATCTCATCCCGATCCACGGCCCGAGAGAGGGCCTTACGGACCCGGACGTCGTTCAAGGGGACCTGCCTGGTGTTGATGTACATGTGCTCGGGTGAAGCCGCCCGGTACTCGTAAGCAGTCGCCTGGGGGTTGGCCTTGCGGAACGTCTCCGCAACCTGGAACCCGATACTACTGCCGCTGGTGCCCTCGATGTCCACCTGTTTGGTCTGGAAGGCCGCGTGGGCGGCAGCGTCATCGGGCAGAACCAGCCAGCGGACCTGGTCGATGTAGGGTCTGCCGTCCTCCCAGTAGCCGGGGTTCTTTTTCCAGTTCCACCGGGTCCCTTTTTGGGAGCCCGCCATGTCCAGTTGGAAGGGGCCGCTGCCGACGATGCGGTCGTGCAGATGTCCGTCCTGTTCGTAGATCTCCTTGGGAAACACCGGGTTCATGTCCGCCGCGGAGTAATAAAGGAAGGGTGCAAAGCCCTCCTTGAACCGGACCGTGACCCTGGTCGGGCTTGGGGCTTCGATGGCCTCCAGGCCTTCGAACATCCAGTCGTATTGTCCTTTGGGCAGCTTGGTGTCCTTGAACTCCCCCGTCCGGGACATGTATTCGAAGCTCCACTTGACGTCGGACGCGGTGAGGCCCCGGCCGTTGACGGGTGGAAGGTTGGCGAACTTTACCCCTGGGCGCAGGTGGTACGTGAAGCTCTTGGCGTCTTGGGATACCTCCCAGCGCTCGGCGAGCTCCGGGACCAGGACTAGCTCGTCGTACCTCACGCCGGGACCGTACTGGAAACCCAGGAGGCTGTTGTGGGCCATGGCCTGGCCTGCGTTGTTGGGGCCGGATTTCCCGCGGTCGCTCAGATCCCAGTCGAAGGGATCTGCGGTGACGCGGACGTTCAAGATGCCGCCCGATTTGGGCTCGTCCGCCGGAGGGGCCGGGGTTGCCTGCCGAGCCGGGCCGCAGGCCAGGAGGAGAAAAGCTACCGCGAGGGCGGGGAGCCAGGAGCGGGACGCTAGCATGAGGTCCTCCTGTGGGGGCGAGAGCCAGATCGAGTGCCGGTGGAGATTGACGCAGGCTACAACGGACGCCGCGGGCGAGTCAAGCGTAACCGGCTGGATTGGTTTCAGCGGGAAGTGAGGAAGTCAGGAAGTAAGGAAATGAGGGAGACGGGCGGCGGCCCGGGGGCAAGTGGAGACAAGAGGGCAGGCTTGACCAAACACCCCGCAGGCTAGTACTATCAAATCTATCAGGTAGAAACGTGTCAGGTTATAACCTGCTAGTATTGATGGTATCAGTCGATCAGGTAGACTTCTTCAACCGGGAGCGGGAGCTAGCCCAACTCGAGCGGGCTTGGCAGACCGATTCACCGCAACTGATCACGCTCTGGGGGCGCCGCCGGGTGGGCAAGTCGACCCTGCTTTCCCGCTTCGCGGCGGATAAGCGCGGCATCTATCTTTATGGAACCCGGATAGCAGAGGCGGACATACTGCGAGGGCTTTCGCACCAGGCCGCCGGGGTTCTGGGAGACAGCTATCTGCGGGCAAGCCCCTTCAGCTCGTG
This sequence comes from uncultured Dehalococcoidia bacterium, assembly GCA_964590215.1. GTDB lineage: Bacteria > Chloroflexota > Dehalococcoidia > SHYD01 > SHYD01 > CAZPYZ01. Next base: position 3,671 of record CAZPYZ010000360.1, read on the forward strand.
GCCAGCCGCCCTCGAATATCTCGAGGGAAAGGCAGCCTCCGAGAGGCTGCTGGTGATCCTTGATGAGTTCCCCTACCTGTGCGACATGACGCAGGGCCTGGATACCCTGGTGCAGCATTGGTGGGACCGCCTCGCCAGTACCCGCCGCTCCCTGATGGTGGTGCTGGCAGGGTCGGCGTTCTCCTTCATGGAGGGGCTGACCGGGGCCCGAGGGCCCCTCCATGGCCGTCGAACGGGGCAGGTCGAGGTTCACCCCTTCGATTACCTCGATGCCACCAGGTTCTTCGAGCACCTCGATCCGGTGGACAGGGTGCGCGCCTATGCGTGCTATGGAGGGATCCCCGCATACCTCGCCCACTGGGCCAAGGGGAATACGGTGCAACTCCAGCTGGAGAGCACACTGCTGGCCGCAGGCCATGTGCTGTTCCGCGAGGGCGAGGAGCTGCTTCGCACCGAGTTCCACCAGGAGGCACTCTACGCATCGATCCTGCGCGCCATCGCCACGGGTGAGGAGCGTGCCAGCGATATCGCTCGGGCCGTCGGCCGCGGTGGGGCTAACGAGATCCTCGACCATCTGCGCCGCCTGCAAGAACTTCGGTTCGTGCGGCGCGAGGTGCCGGTGACCGAGTGGGACCGAGTGCGGACGCAACGGGCCCTCTACCGCCTGGCGGACCCGTACCTCCGCTTCTGGTACCGGTTCGTGCTCCCCCACCAGTCCCTGATCCAGCTTGGCCATGGAGAGGGAGTATGGCGGCGCGAGGTGGCCCCCGTGCTGGACGAGTTCGTGGCCCGAACAACCTGGGAAGAGGTGTGCACCCAGTACCTGTGGCGCCGCCTCTCCGCAAACCGTCCGGGGGTCGTGTTCAGCCATCTGGGCCGTTGGTGGGATGGCAAACAGGAGATGGACCTGGTCGGGCTTATGCACGGGAAAGTGGTATTGGCCGGGGAGTGCCGCTGGTCCAACCGGGCCATGACCGGGGCCGACCTCCTGACGGTACAGGCCAGGGCTGCGCGCCTGCCGCTTGGCGATGACCCGTTGTGGGTATTAGCCAGCAGGTCGGGCTTCGAGCCGGCGCTGCGCCGTCGGGCTGCCGCTGGGGACACCCTGCTGCTGACGCCCGAGGATCTCTTTGCCGAAACATAGGGTAGCAGACCAATTCAGGGGTGGGCGGTATGTATGCGGGCGATCCCAGAGGCGGACACTATAATGGGACGCGGACGGCGGCGGAGGTCTTCATGCGCAAGCAGCTTGGACGCTACATAGTCGTGGATTCGTCGATTTGCCATGGCAAGGCGACGTTTATAGGAACCCGCATTATGGTTGGCCCTGTCTTGGACCAAGTCGCTAGAGGATTGGCATGGGAGT
>CAZPYZ010000361.1:0-5032 GCA_964590215.1 uncultured Dehalococcoidia bacterium
CGACCTCCAGCTCCTGAGCTGCCTCTCGTAGCAGGGCCTGTAACACGGACACCCGTTGCGCATCACCCCCGGTTCCGCTCCCGTCCAGCACCAGCCGGGAGCTCAGCAGGGGCGAGGATGCCAGCAACGCGGGCCGGGTGAAGCTTTTCAAGGCTCCTTTCACGGCCGAGGCAAACTCCGATCGACTGAGGGCGTGCACCGGCTCGACCGCCCGGGGCGGGGACGTGGCTTGCCCCGCCGAAGCGAACTCCCGCTCGGTGATCGCGGTAAGCCAGACGATGGGAGGCACGGTGCGCCAGTCCCGGCCGTACACGCTGTAGGTGCGGCCGCCGACTCTGAAGTCAGCCTCCGGCAGGCGTTGGAGGTCGGTGTACGCGGCGATGGCAGCCCACAACTGCGGATTGGCGCAGGTGATGAAGCTGAACCGGAGGTTTGGGGTCATAAGGAAGCGCTTGACCGTGTGGACCAGGAGGAGGTTCTGCGCGGGGGAGATGTCCTGGTAAGTAGCCCTGGCCATCCAATGGCGAAGCAGCGTGACACCCTCCCCCGGGCCCAAAGGGGCGTGGCGCTCCAAGTAAGCCCACACTCCCGCTACCGCAGGGTCCCCCTGTATTTCCTCAGGGCGCAGCTGGTGCAGCGACACCATTGCGCAAAAGGCCGCTGGTTCTCCCTCCTCGCCCCGGACGACCGTAACTCCCTGGGCCTGGCGCTGGAACCATTGCGCCGCCAACCGTGCCGACTCATCCCCCTCATGGGCCGTGACCATGGCTAGGAGTTGCGGGACGTCGCGGTCGCGAAGCACGTCCCAAGTAAGACCGACGGCCTGTTCTCCGGTGGGAGCAACGTAAGGCCGCAGCACTCGATTGTCGCGATGCAAGAAAATGAAATCGGCGAGGACCTCCTCGCCGTCGGGACCTATCGCCTGCTTGAGGCGGTCCGCGTAGTAGTCCTGCGCCCGCCGGAGCAGCTCCAGGTGCCACTCCCGGTTGCGCCAGTGGAGGTCGGCAATGAGGGCCTCGCGGGCCAGATCGTGGGGGAAGAGTCCGTTGTGCCCCGACTCCACGAAGGAGAGCCCCCGCAGCCAATCGAAGAGAGACTGGACGTCCGGCATCACGAGGAGGTGGCGGAGAAGCGTTTCGTTGGTGACCCGCACCACGGCGCAGCCCTCAAGGGCCGCACGGTGGGCGGGGCCCGGCACGTGATCGAGGAAATGGTCCAGCAACCCCTTGAGCATGCCGGGCGCGGCCTCGGGACGGAAGGGCCGGTCCGGCTGCTGATGGACCGCGTCGGCCGCGAGGGACAGCGCGAGGGGATGGCCATGGGTAAAGGCCAGCACCCGCTGCCGCTGCGGAGCGGGAACGGAACGCCGAAGAAGGTAGTCGCTCGCCTCCCCTGGGCTCAGGTTACGTAGCGGCATCGCCAGCAGCAGGTCCTGCCAGCCGGGGTCCATGCGCCACGCGAGAGAAGGAGGCTGCCGCCCCGCCAGCACAACAATGGTCTCCGCCGGTAGACCCGGCAAGAACGCCTCCCGCAGCCAGCCGTCCAGCAGGGTGAGCTGCTCGTAGGTATCGAGCAGGAACACAGAACGTCTGCCCGACATGCGGGCGAAGAAACCGCCGACCGTTCCGGGGGGCTCCTGCGAGTCGAGCCGCAGCGCCTCCTGGAGCCCTTGGGGCGTGGTGTCAAAGTTGCGGGCATCCAGGTACAGTGCGGGCACACCCTCTTCGCGGCTGATGCGGGAGAACTCCACCAAGAGGGCAGACTTACCGATCCCGCCGGGCCCGTGGACGAAAATCACCTGGCGAGTGAGATCCGGGGCCTTTAACAGGGACGCAAAGACCTCTCGCTCGGCGGTCCGGCCGACGAAACGTTGGTGGCGAAGCGTCGCCAGCCTATCGCCCAGGCTGACGCCAGCTCCGGCATGCTGCTCTTCGTCGCCCATGCTGCCCCGCAAAAATCGGGGCAATTATAGCAACGCTTTGATACAATCGCCGCGCCGGACGTGGGATCTCGTCGGTGCAGGGCTCCTTGTTCATGAAGGGCTATCCGTTCTAGCGTTCTCAACGGCGGACCAACGCCCAGCGCCCAGGCTCAGGGAGGTGTTTCATGCCAAGTTTCGATCTCACCGGCAGAGTCGCTATCGTCACAGGGGGCGCTCAGGGTTTGGGGAGGGGCATAGCCGTGGCCCTCGCCCAAGCCGGCGCCGATATCGCCATCGTAGCCCGAGAACCTGAGCCCGTGACGGTGGGGCGGCCCCGGCCTCACGCCCCTGTGGGGCCCGTCGCGGACGAGATATCGGCTCTCAAACGGCGCGTGCTGGGAGTCACCGCCGACCTGCGCGATGGGGCGGAAGTGTCTCGCATGGTTCGCGAGGTCCAGAGCACCTTCGGGGGCATCGACATCCTGGTAAACGTGGCTGGGGGCAGTTGGGGCGAGACCTTCCGGGCTGGATCGCTGCTGGAGATCAGCGACCGAGATGTGCTGGAGGCCTATCGCGTCAACGTGGTGACGATGTTCCTGTGCAGCACGGCGGTGGCCCCTCTCATGAAGCAGCGTGGCAAAGGCGCTATCGTGAACATCGCCTCAGTGGCGGGACGTGGCGCCAGCCCGAGCCAGGGCGCCTACGGGGCGGCCAAGGCGGCCGTCATCAACATGAGCCAGACCATGGCGGCGGAGTGGGCGCCGGAGGTTCGGGTGAACGCCATCGCCGTGGGCGGCGTGGAAACCCCGCACCGGGCCCGCTGGGCCGAGCCAGCACAGGGCGCGGGACCATCCAATCTCCCGCCGTTGGGCCGGTTAGGGACCCCGGAAGAGCACGCCGGCACGGTGGTCTGGTTGGTTTCCGATGCGGCCAGCTACATCACCGGCGCCATTGTCGATGCCCACGGAGGCCGCGGGCGGTAGCGGCCTCACGAAAATTTTCCCTGAGCCAGCTCTGGGCATCAGGCCGTGGTCTGAGCAAGAAATGAGTATGTTTTGACCTTGAGTGGAGGGCGGCTACTCTCTACACTCCCCTTGTCGGTGGGGCCCTCAAGGGCATCAAACACGGAGGTGAGGACCATGGCAGAGAGTGATGTGGTGCGACTGGCTCGGGCAGGGTGGCCCGAATGCAGGCGGTGCAGGTGCTCACGATAGAAAAGCTGAAGGAAACGCGACACTACTTCGACATGCTGGGCCTGCTGCTGCAGATCGGCGCGCTGCCCTGCTAGCACGCGGCCATGCGCACGAGTCTGGGGGCCATCGCCCTCCTTCTCGTCACCGCTATCGTCGTGTGGCCCTGGCAAGCTCATGCTGAGGCCCCCGACCTGGTGGCCCTGTACCACCAGCATATTCAGGCCATCAATCGCGGTGAGCTGGCCGCCATCATCGCGGACTACACTCCCGACGCGGTGTTCATCGGGCCTGGCGCTGCGCCGTGCTCGGTCGCGGAGCCGTGTGCCGGCAAAGAGGCCATCCAGAGCCTATTTCGAGGGCTCGTCGCCGCGAGGCTCCAGGCAGGGATCATCGACCTGCAGGCCAGCGGCCCGACGCTGACCGGGCGCCTGAACATTGTGAACGACGGCATTCGGGCTGCTGGGTTCGGTGTGGTGCGCATCAAGGTGTCCGTCACCTTCTCGGGGGAAAAGATAGCTCGGGACGTGGTAGAGTACGACCTCTCGGACCCGGCCACGGCTCAGTATGCGCGCCTCCAGCGCCTTTCGAGCCTGCTGCGGCAGCACTATGCGGCCATCAACCTGGGCGACACCTCAGCCGCCTTGGCCGCGTTCGCCGATGACGCGTCCTACCAGGGCGTCGGCGGCTGCAGAGATGTGCCGTGCACGGGGAAACCGGCCGTCCAGGCGGAGTTCGAACGCCAGATCCAGAACCAGGCCCGCTACGAACTCACCCAGCCCCAACTTTCAGGGGATACCTTGACGGCCCGGGTGACGTTCCGCAGCCTGAGTACTAGGAACGCCGGAGTGGAGCGGGCGGTCCAGAGGCCGGCCGTCGTCTTCAAGGGAGACCAGATCACACGGTTCACCGTTGAGTATGACCGGGGCGACCCCGAAACCCTAGTGTTCACCGATTTCCGCAGGATGACGGCCGTGGTGACCGCGTTTGAAGCGGCAATGAACGCGAGGGACGTGGATCGGGCCCTCGCCCTGTTTACGGACGATGCGGTGGTTACGGTGAGCCCCGCGCCGGGAGTGGTCGGAGTCTATCGAGGGAAAGAGGAGATACGGGGCATCTTCCTGGAGCGCCAGATCGCCCTCGGCATCCATTTCGTGCGGCCGCCCCGGGAAACGCGGGTGGAAGGCGAGATGGTCACCCAAGTGAGCGACCTGTTCCGCAGGGATTGGGATGCGCTAGGTGTCACCCCTGTACAGGCCACCGCGGAGTTTGTGCTGCGAGAGGGCAGGATTGCGTCCCTTAACACGGCTCTGCTGGATGAGCCGGCCGCCCGCATCGAGGCCGCACGCCGGAGCCTGGGGCCCGCGGCGCTTCCGGCAACAGGAGACCCGCACCTCGGCTGGTTGGCCTTCCTCGGCCTCGGGTGCTTGGGTGCGGGCTTCGCTCTTGCCCTTTCCGAGAGGGCTCGCCGCATCCGGCGCCGCCTGTCGCATCAGCCGGGCCGCCTCATGAGCCGGCACGGCCACGCACACCGCGTCCGCGTCAAGGAATTCCGCGCGCTGGAGGCACACCCGCCAGCGCCCCTGCGGCATCATCCGCTCAAGGCGCGCAACCGGCGCCGCGCACCGGATCTCGACCTCCGGCATCCGCTCGATGAGCCGGTCGACCAGCGTGCGCATCCCGCCCCTGAGGGTGAGAAAAAGCTCGTAGCGCGGACCCCCCGCCTCGCCGACGGGTGCCGGCCGCGTCCGCTGCGCGACGCGCAACGCACGCATGACGCTCCCATGCTCGCGCTCCATGTCCCGCAAGCGCGGCAGGCTCGCCGCGAGGCTCAAACACTCCGGATCGGCCGCATACATGCCGGCGAGCATCGGCTGCCCGATGCGCGCCACCGACTCGAGCACGACCGGGATGCTCCGTT
>CAZPYZ010000362.1:0-5029 GCA_964590215.1 uncultured Dehalococcoidia bacterium
CAGCCGGCCAGAGGCGATGGAGGTATTGAATACCGATTCAGGCCATGACAAAGGCCGGGACGCTCGGCCACCTGACCTACGTCAGGTGTAACAGCCTTCCTCCCGTTAAGGGAGAGGGAAGACGCTATCGCAGTGACTCAATCAGCCTGGTGACGTCGCGGTTGAAAAGATTGGGCCGGGTGATGGAATCCATACCCCGGGGACGGCCCTGTGCGAGCTGGTCCTCGAACGTAGGTAGGTCTATCTTGTAAAAGCATCCCAGCGGGATACGTTGCCCCCACTCATAGCTCTTGGCGATGGCCTGGACCTTCTTGGCCATCACCTCGCCCTCGTCCTCCACGTCGTGGACGCAGGGGTCGTAGTCGGTGTCATCCAACTGGTAGAGGCGGGGGTGCCCGTCGTGCTGCTGCCCATACCACTCCTTGTCGTGGAGGTCGTTGTACACCGGGCACGTCTGGAGGATGTCGATGAAGGCCGTGCCCCGGTGCCTCACCGCCTGGGCGATGAGCTGGGCAAGGGACCTCGGCTGGAGGGCGTAGCCCCGTCCCACGAAGGTGTAGCCGGAGGAAATGGCCAGGGCCATGGGGTTCAGGTTGTCCTGCACGGCCGGCTCAGCCATGCCCTTGGCCTTAAGCCCCTTCAGCATGGTGGGCGAGGCCTGGCCTTTGGTGAGCCCATAGACCTGGTTGTCGAAGACCAGGTAGGTCAGGTCCACGTTGCGGCGCCCGGCGTTAATGAAGTAGCCACAGCCGATGCCGAAGCCATCACCGTCGCCGCCCACCGCGAGAACCGTCAGCTCCGGATTGGCCAGCTTCACGCCCGTGGCCACGGGCACCGCCCGGCCGTGGAGGGTGTGGAGACCGTAAGTGTTGATGTAGTGAGGCGCCTTGCCGGAGCAGCCTATCCCCGAGACGACCGCGATCTTATGAGGCGGGAGCTGCAGCTCCGCGAGGGCCATTTGAATCGAGTTCAGGATGCCGAAATCGCCGCAGCCAGGACACCAGGTGTTGTGGACGTTGGTCTTGTAGTCCTTCAGTGCGTAGGTTTTTTCCGGCTGAACCGTTTGTGTAACCAACTCGGTCACCCCTTTAGGAAGTTAGGAAGTCAGGAAGTTAGGAAGTAGGGGTGGGGTGCTAAATTCCTCACTTCCTTATTTCCTCACTTCCTTTACGGTAGTAGGTGCGTGACGGCCACGCGTTCCTGGTTGCGAGATTTCAGAGCGGTGCGGAGCGCCTCGACCAACTCTTCCTCAGAGAACGGCCTCCCGTCGTATTTTATCAACCGCTGGTTGAGGGTGATGCCGGTATGGGCTCGCAGGATGTCTCCAAGCTGGCCTGAGTAGTTCTCCTCCACGAGGAGAGTGTGCCTGGCCCGCCCCAGGATGGCCTTCACCTCGCCGGCTGGAAACGGACGCATCAGACGGACCTGCAAGAAGTTGACGGTGATGCCGTCCTCCTGCTGGAGGATCTCCATGGCGTCCTGGATGGAGCCCTTGGTGGTGCCCCAGCCCACGATGGTGACCTCCGCGTCCGCGGGTCCGTGGAGCTTCGCTTTGCGGTCCGCGGGGATTTCCCTGGCAGCCAGGGCGAGCTTGCCCATCCGCTTTTCCATCATGCGGACTCGGTTCTCGGTCGATTCGGTGATATGGCCGCGTTCGTCGTGCTCGTCTGTGGTGACCCAGAAAGTGCCTCCCTCTTCTCCGGGCACGGCGCGTGGCGTCACTCCGGTGTCAGTGAACTCGAAACGCTTGTAATCGCCGTTGGGCGCGAAGCGCGGGCCGCGGTCGACGGGTGGCAGGCCGTCGAAGAGGCCTTCGTCGCTGATGGTCTGGTAGCACGACTGGATCTTCTTGTCGACGATGACGATGACCGGCACGTGATAGCGGTCCGCCCAGTTGAAGGCCTCGTAGCTGTCCTCCACGATCTCGTGGATGTCGCCGGGAGCGACGACCAGATGGGGGAAATCCCCGTGGCCCGGTTGCAGCGCGAAGGCCAGGTCGGCCTGCTCCTGGCGGGTGGGGAGACCGGTGCTGGGCCCACCCCGTTGCCACAGAAACAGCACCGGCCCCGGCGCCTCGGTGATGGAAGCGAACCCCATCCCCTCGACCATGAGGGAGAGCCCGGGACCGGAGGTGGAGGTCGAAGCCCGTGCCCCCGCGTGGGCTGCCCCAACTGCCATGTTGATGGCGGCAACCTCGTCCTCCACCTGGACGACCGTCAAGTCCTGAGCCCGCGCGTTAGCCTCGAGGTAGACGTTCTCGTCTGTGGCGGGGCTGATGGGGTAGTAGCTCTGGAAACCGAGGCCTGCTTTGAGCTTGGCGATAGCGGCCGCATGGATGCCGCGCAGGAACACGGGCGGCTTTGCAGGGGCCTCGACGGGCACCAGGCTGAAGGCCGATTGCCCACCGAGGGCCTCCTGGACGAAGCGGTACCCCTCCGCCGCGGCAGCCATGTTGAGCTGCCCGGTGGGGTCGCGCCGTCCTGCACCGCCCCGGAAGCTCTCCTGGTAGCTCTCCAAGGGAAAGCCGAGAGCAGCGGCCGAGGCGCCGCCGGCGACGGTGTTGGTCATGACCCGCAGCGCGTTGAACTCACTACCTCGACCTGCCATCACGAGCGACTTCCGAAGCAGCTCATCGAAGGGGACACCGATGTAATGGAGATCCTGACGCCGGCCCGCCAGATCGATCTTAAGGGCGGCGTCATAAATCACGACGCCGCCCTCGACCATGTGAGGCAAGTGGCCGTGATGGCTCGGCCACTCATTGTGGTGGTTGCCAACGATGGTCTCCTCGTCCAGGGAGAGGAGGACGTGAACCTTTTCGGAGAGATTGTGCTTTTTCGTATCGCTGACGCGCACGGTGTAGTACGCGTGCTCGCCCATGATGTTGGAGTGGTACTCGATGTTGGCGTAGATCCTGTAGCCCGCCCTGGCGAGGGCCTTGGCGAAGAACTCTGCGGAGGCGTTGATGCCGCCACCCTGGGGTCCGCCCACCCTCCAGGTCAGATCGGAGTTATAGTCCACTTCCGCTACTCCTTGGGCGCCCCGCGCGCGCTCCTACTCGGTACGTTGGCCGGTGGTTATTTTATCCCATGGGCTCGGGAGCGTCCAACGGAGTCTAAAGTCCCTACGCCCGTTCCGGGACCGTGCCCGGAACGGGGGCCCTTCGGGCACGTGGGACACAACTCGGACGTGTTGGTACATGGATTCCCCGCTCACGCAGATTCCCTTGCCCCTACGGCCACCCGTCCCCGTCCAGGCGCTTGCGCCGGCAACGACAACATTTTGTCGATACGGCTTCGGCAAGCGCCTAACTCCTCAGGCTTGGTAGAGCGACAGCCCCGGCTGTCTCCTGTTTGACGGTCTTGAATCGATTATGAGCGACGAATAGGGCCCTGGGTCCGGATGGGGAGTGTTGGAAGGGATCCGTTTGGGTGTTACGAATCATGAGGTGTTCGAGGGACCCACGCGAAGGCGCGGAAGCGCGCGGCCAGCAGATTGGAGTCAGCTTGCATGGCGGGCCACGGACGGCCGAACCATGGCTGGGTTACCGGCCGAGCCGTCCCCTCAGGGCCTCAATGCGCTCCTGGATCTCGCCACGGCCTATGAGCTTGAAACGCTCCGGGAGCAGCTCTCGCCAGTCGCACCGCAGTGCTGCCAGGTGGAGCTGCAACTCCCGCTCCTCCGCGATGGCCACCGCACTAGGGGTCCAGTTCGCCAGGAACCCCTGGATCGTGGTGTTGGGATCGAACTCCCGCTCGTCGATGAAATCGCTGATGAACTCCCGGTAGTCGCCCGCGGAGAATCCGGTCGAGGCGTCTCGCAACAGCTGACGCTCCCCCTCGGCCAGGAGGACCCCCTCCTTCTCGAATGACCTTATCATCCACTCCACGAAGTCCTCCGCATCTTCCCCCTCGGGATCAAAGATGGGGACGAAGAGGGAGCAGCGACCGCGGCGCACCAGGTCGGGGTCCAACAGGTCGGGACGGGTGGTGATGAGCACCCAGAAGATGTTCCCCCGGCCGCTTTCGTTATCCATCATCTGGATAATGTGCCGGGTGAGGCGGGCCTCGGTCTCGTGGGTCTCCCGCTCCTGGATGGACCCAAAGGCGGCATGAGCCTCGTCGATGATCACCAGGATCCGGCCGAAGGCTGAGATGGCGGACTCGAACATCTCGGCGAAAGCGTCGGTCTTGCCGAACCACTCGCTGCGGATCTGGCTCAGGGTGATGGCCGCCCGTCCCGTATCCTGGGCGAAGGCCTCGAAGATGAAGGTCTTGCCGGCGCCGTTGGGGCCCACTACAGTGACCCCTGCGGGCGCTCGCTCCGGGTTGTCGATACGCTGCTTCAGGCGGTCCAGCCGGGCCTTCAGGCGGCGGAACCCAACGACATCGGCCATGGTGTGGTCGGGATACACGATCTTGATGATGCTCCCGAGCCGCATTTGGAGCTGGCGGTTCACCTCGCCGACCACTGAGCCCCGGTCAACCGGGGTCTGCAGCCGGTGAGCGGAGGTGAGGATGTCGTCCAGCGCCCGCAGCGTGAGGCCTCGGGAATCCTCGACCAGCCGCGCCACTGGGTCCCCGTCCTGGGCTGGATAGCCCAGGGGGGCGGGGAAACGCTCAATCCGGTGACGGATGAACGCTGCGCGACCCTCGGTGTCGGGAAGAGGCGCCTCCAGATGGACGGTCCGGGGGAGGAGCATTACTTTCTCATTGAGGCCGGCCGAGGTCGGAGCCAGGAGCACTACCAGGTCCGGCCGGCTGGACGCCGTTTCGATGTCAGGCCAGAGCTCCTCGTCCCGCATCAGGTCGTAGAACCACTTCAGGACCTCCCGGTCTCCCCCCGAGAGCCTGGCCATGTCACCGCTCGGGAACAGGGCGTCCGCGTGGTCGATGATGAGGGCCAGGGGACGCAAGGGTACCTTCAGGCGTCGCACCTGCGCTGCCGTCCGCAGGAGCCCGCCCATAACTGCCAGGGTGACCAGCGACGATGCTCGCTCTTCTGCGGTCGTCTTGAGGGCCAGGACGAG
>CAZPYZ010000363.1:0-5012 GCA_964590215.1 uncultured Dehalococcoidia bacterium
ACGCTGTCACCCAGGCGAAGGGCGATCCGGTCTGCCATCACCGACGAGTTGCCGATGCCGAGATTAGCAAAGGCAGCCCCGTGGACTAGTGCGGGAGTTCCCCGCAAGGTTTGAAGGAGGTTTGGCTTGAGGGCGTGCCTCAACAACGCTGCCATGGCGCCCGCGGCTTGCAGGTCCTCGGCTGAAACCAGGCTGCCGCCAAATGACCTTCCTACGACTACCTTCCCCAGCCTCTCCCGGAGGTCGCCGAAAGAACCCGCGAGGCTTAAGATCGCCATCACCTCTGAGGCGGCGGTGATGTCGAACCCGGTCTCTCTAGGTACCCCGTTCTTGCCGCCGCCCAGGCCGGTGACCGTCCGTCTCAACGCTCGGTCCTCCAGATCGAGGGCCCTGCGCCAGCTGACCTCCTGAGGGTTGAGTTGCAGGGGGTTGCCGTGATGGAGGTGGTTGTCGATGAGGGCGGCAAGGAGGTTCTGCGCCGTTTCAGCGGCGGCGATGTCGCCCGTCAGCCCCAGATTCATCTCGGCACGGGGGACGACCTGAGCCAACCCGCCTCCGGATCCACCGCCCTTGATCCCCAGGATCGGGCCGAGGGAGGGTTGCCGCAGCGTCACGATGGGGTTGTGGCCGAGCCCTGCCAGGGCGTCGGCCAGAGCAATGGCGACCGTGGTCTTCCCTTCTCCTGCCGGGGTTGGCGACATGGCTGTCACGCAGATGTAGCGGCCGAGAGGGCGCTGGCTCAGCTTCTCGAGGGCGTCGATGCGGATCTTTGCCATGTCGCGCCCGTAGAGTTCGATGTCGGCCCGCTCTAGCCCTAACGCCTCAACTGTTTTTTCGATCGCGGCCACTTGTCCTCTCCCCCGAAACGTCACACCATACCATAGGCCCGGAACCACGCCGGCCACACTCCCCGTCACGGGGATTCTCACCTACCGTAGCGAGTAGGATCTGAGCAACTCCCATCTCCCCAAACTGGGAGTGCAGGCTCTGCCCATGATGCGGTAGCTTGAAGGGGACTCATGGCTTGTGGAGGTAGTATCGATGTTCGACCGTATTCTCGTTCCCCTTGATGGGTCTCCTGTCGCCGAATACGTGATACCTTACGCGGTCTTGCTCGCCAAACGGCTCGCGCAGCCCGTGATTCTGGTGACGGTGGTGGACACCAGGGATCTCCCTCTGGACCGCGATGGGAAGGTGAGGGGCCTCATTGAGATGCAGCGGTCCTTCGGCTACGACTACCTGGACAAGACGCGGCAACGCTTTGAAGCCGAGGGCATCTCCACCTCCATCGAGGCGGCCATCGGGCCGGCGGCCACCGCCATCCTTGACGCGGCAAAGTCCCACGATGTGGGCCTTATCGCCATGGGCACTCACGGGCGCGCCGGCGTCGAACGCTGGCGTCTGGGGAGCGTCTCCGACCGTGTGCTTCGGACCGCGTCCGCCCCAATACTGCTGGTCCGGCCCCCCCACGACGGCGAGGTCCGGGCGGCGCCGGCCGTACCGGCCATCCAGCACATCGTGCTTCCTCTGGACGGGTCCCCTCTGGCCGAAGCGGCCCTGCCTGTGGCCAGGGCCCTTGCCGGGGCCTTCTCGGCTCCTGTCACCGTGGCCCGGACGGTGTCCTTCGCGTGGTACGCCGCAGGGGGCGCTTCCCCCTACGACGGCCTGGACGCGGCGACCTCGGCAGAGTTATTGGCGGCGATGGAAGACGATGCGCGCGCCTACGTCGAAGGCATCGTCGAACAACTGCGGCAGGCGAACCTGGCTGCCTCGGTGCACGTTTCCCACGGGGTGCCGGGCGACGCCATTACGGAGCTTGCGGCTGCTACGCCAGGCAGCCTCGTCGTCATGAGCACCCATGGCCGGTCGGGCCTCGGCCGCACCCTGCTTGGCAGCGTCACCGACCACGTGGTCCGCAGCTCCGCCGCGCCTGTGCTGATTGTGCGGGGCCAGTCATAGCCTGAGCGGTCTAAGTCGAGGCTACGCTTGCCGCGGCGCGGTTCCCACCCCCGTTTGGGGGTTTTCGCCCCCCACGGGAGGGTAGGTTTGGAAAAAACTCCCCATCCAGGGGAGTCACCGGGAAGGGATTCGAGCTAGGATGGGACAATGGTGCTGAGCCTCATCGCCGGGACGGCCAATCCTCCGCTGGCCGCGGCCGTTGCCCAATTCCTTGGGGTGGAATTGGCCTCCGTGCAGTTGCAGCGCTTTCCTGACGGTGAGCTGCACGTGAATGTGGCAGAACCGCTGAGAGGGCGGGACGTTTACGTGGTTCAGGCGACGGCGCCCCCCGTAGACCAGCACCTAATGGAGCTGCTGCTGGTGGCCGACGCCTGCCGGCGGGCGGGTGCAGCGCGAATCAGCGCGGTTATTCCCTACTTCGGGTATGCCCGACAGGACCGCCGTGTGCGGGGTCGGGAGGCCATCGGCGCGCTGGTGGCGTGCCAGCTACTGCGCACGTCGGGCGTCGAACGGCTGGTTGCCCTGGACCTCCACTCAACGGCCATCGAAGGCTTTTTCCCAGGCCCGGTAGAGCACCTCACTGCCGTCCCGTTGCTGGCAGAGGCGCTGCGCTCAACCCTTCCAGCCAACCCCGTGCTCATTAGCCCGGACCTCGGCGCCGTGAAGCTTGCCACGCGGTACTCCCGTCTCCTAGGCGCGCCGGTGGCAGTGATACACAAGGTCCGGATCAGTGGCACGGAAGTCGAAACCCATGGCATGGTCGGAGACGTGAGGGACCGGGCGCCGGTGATCGTGGATGATATGGTGAGCACGGGGGGTACCCTCGAGGCGGCGATGGAAACCGCCCTGGCTAGGGGGGCAACCCGAGACGTCGTGGTTGCCTGCAGCCACGCCTTGATGGTCGGGCGGGCCAGCGAGCGGCTGTGCAGCTACCCTATCAAGAAGTTCCTGACGACCGATAGCGTTGGTTTCACCGCCGGCCCGCTTCTGCCCTACGAGGTGGTAAGCGTGGCGCCGCTGCTGGCTGAGGCGGTCCTGCATCTGCATCGCGACGAATCCCTGGCCCACCTCCGCGCGGAGCAATAAGCGCCACTATGAGACCAGGAAAGGGGGACGACGGTGGTCCAATACAGCCGCGAGACGGCGCTGCTGGTGGTTGACGTTCAGAACGATTTCGCTGATCCCTCCGGCAGTCTGTATGTGAAGGACGGACAGGCGGTCGTGCCCTTGGCCAATCGCGAGGTGGAGCGGGCGCACCGAGCCGGCGCCTTGGTGGTGTACACCCAGGACTGGCACCCCGCCTATACCCCGCACTTCCAGAAGGACGGAGGCATTTGGCCGGTGCATTGTGTGCAGGATACCTGGGGTGCTGCCTTCCATCCCGGGCTGCACGTGGATGGAGAGGTGGTCCGGAAGGGAACGGGGGGTGAGGACGGCTACTCAGGCTTCAGTGTCAGGGATCCCCGGACAGGCGCCCAACAAGCCACGCCTCTAGACACGCTGCTGCGGGGACATCGAGTGGAACGCGTGGTGGTCTTGGGGCTGGCGACCGACTATTGTGTCAAGGAGACGGTGTTGGACGCCCTCCGGCTGGGTTTCACTGTCGATGTGGTGGAGGACGGGATTCGAGCCGTCGACCTCGCTCCCGGTGATGGGGAGCGGGCGCTCCAGGCGATGACGGAGGCGGGAGCCGGTCTGGGATCCAGTCAGGGCTAGTGGGTCGCTTGTGGGGCTTTGCCCTTTTTGCAGTCCCCGCAGTGGCAGGCACTCAGGAGCTCAGTTGGAGCGCCTGGCGGGGTGTGGAAGCAGAGCCGCGGAGCATCCGAGGTTGGGCGGGCGGGCCCACCGATACGGGGTGGGGTGACTACGGCCATGACAACCAACCCCCTAGGAGTGCGGCCGGAAAAGCCGCACTCACCGGGGGGAAGATGGGCAAAACGTTCCTGGCGTGAAGCCGGGGTCTGGGGCAGAGCCCCAGTGTTACCAGCTTTCCGGCCGGGCCCCTACGCCTAGGAGCTGACTATGGCCTCCGGTAACACGGGCGCGCTGTTCACGGACCTGTATGAACTCACGATGCTTCAGGCCTACCACGACGCGGCCTTGCAGGATGTCGCGGTGTTCGAGCTTTTCGTGCGAACGCTGCCGCCCCAGCGGAACTTTCTCGTGGCGGCCGGGCTAGACGACGTCCTTTCCTACCTGGAAGGACTCGCCTTCAGCGAAGGGGACCTGGAGTACTTGACCTCCCTCAACCTGTTTTCGCCCTCCTTCCTGGATTATCTGCACGACTTCCGGTTCACCGGCAGTGTGCGTGCCGTGCCCGAGGGTACGGTGGTTTTTGCCAACGAGCCGATCCTGGAAGTGTCCGGTCCCATCTCTGAAGCGCAACTGGTCGAGACCTACCTGTTGAACCAAGTTAACTTCCAGACCCTTATCGCTTCCAAGGGCGCTCGAGTGGTGGAGGCGGCCCAGGGACGGCCGGTGGTGGACTTCGGCGCCCGCCGGGCCCACGGCGGTGATGCGGGACTCAAGGCGGCCCGAGCCCTCTATATCAGCGGGTATGCCTCGACTTCCCTGGTAGACGCGGGGCAACGTTACGGGATCCCCGTGGCAGGCACCATGGCCCATAGCTATGTGCAGGTGTACCCCCAGGAAATCGATGCCTTCAGGTCTTTCGCCGCGACCTATCCGCAGACGACCTTGCTGGTGGACACCTACGACACGAAGGGGGGCGTCCGGAACGTAGTCCAGCTAGCGCACGATCTCGGGAGGGACTTCAAGGTGAGGTCAGTCCGCCTGGACTCCGGCGATCTGGTGGAGTTAGCGAAGCGGACCCGTCGCATCCTCGACGAAGCGGGACTTTCCCAGGTGCAGGTGTTCGCCAGCGGGGGGCTCGACGAGTACGAGGTCCATCGCATAGTGCAGGCGGGGGCGCCGGTGAACGGGTTCGGCGTGGGCACCAATGTGGTTGTATCGGCCGACGCGCCCAAGTTCGATAGCGCCTACAAGCTGGTGGCCTACGGCGGAAAGGGACTCATGAAGCTCTCCACGGGAAA
>CAZPYZ010000364.1:0-4989 GCA_964590215.1 uncultured Dehalococcoidia bacterium
CAGTGGCAGCCGGAGTGGAGAATGCCCGAGGGGATGGTGTGCAGCACGTACTTCTCGCGGCCGACCACGACCGTGTGGCCGGCGTTGTTGCCGCCCTGGTAGCGCACCACCACGTTGACGTGGGGCGTGAGCACGTCGACGACCTTGCCCTTGCCCTCGTCCCCCCACTGCGTCCCGACCACCACGATGTTCGGCATGGTTCACTCCTTCTGACGGCGGGGGACACGCCCCCACCCTACCAAACATATTGAGTTGAGGAGGGTTAGCAATGCCCACGTATATCGTCCTGGGGAACTACACGGACCAGGGGATTCGCAAAATCAAAAGCCTCGCCGAGCTGCGAGAGGCAGCGGAGCGCTGGGTGGCGGCCCATAACGGCCGGGTGGTGTCCAATTACACCACCTTTGGCCCCTACGACTTCGTCTTCACGGTCGAGCTGCCGGGGGACGACATCGCCCTGGAAGGGGCCTTCACCTTCGGCAGCATGGGAGACGTGCGGACCGTGACGCTGAAGGCGTTTCCCTACCAGGAAGCCGAGGGTATCGCGGGGCGGGTGCCAAGCCCGTAGAAAGGAAAGAACCATGCCAAAGATCTCGTCCAAGCTCATGGCGCCCCTGGGCCTGGTGGCCGCCGCGGGGCTCCTGTCGGTGCCCCTTGTCGCGCCAGGGACGGGCGCCTCCAGCCACCGAGAGGCGCCCATGATCTCCCAGGACCCGGCGGCAGATACCACCGACGTGTACGCGTTTGTGAGCCCGGACCGGCCTGATTCGGTCACCCTCGTGGGCTGCTGGTATCCCTTCCAGGAGCCCGGGGGCGGCCCCAACTTCTACCGCTTCGCCGACGATGCCGAGTACGTCATGCACGTGGATAACGACGGCGACGCGAAGGATGATGCCACCTTCATCTTCAAGTTCCGGACGGAGTACCGAAACCCGGATACCTTTCTCTACAACACAGGCCCTATCGACTCGCTGGACTCGCCAAACTGGAACGTGCGCCAGGTCTACAGCGTGAGCCGCGTTTCCGATTGGGGCGAGCCGATTGAGCAGCGGTTGGAACTGGGGAGCGACATACCGGTTCCGCCTGTGAACATCGGGCCCAAGTCCACGCCCAACTACGACGCCGTCGCAGGCCGTGCGGCGCGCCCCATCGGGTCGGGGTACAACGTGTTTGCGGGCCAGCGGGACGATCCCTTCTTCGTCGACGTAGCGGCGATCTTCGACCTGCTGACCATCCGGCCTGGACCTCCGGGAGACAAGGGAGGCGGGAAAGATACCCTGGGCGGCTACAACGCACTGTGCATCGCCCTCCAGTCCCCCATCGCCTACTTGACCCGCAACGCTCAGTTCAACCGGGACCCCATGGACCCCAACGCGATCATCGGGGTCTGGATGAGCACGAACCGGCCCGGGATGACCGTTCGCTCCGCGGGAGCCTCTTCGGGCTCTGGGAACATGGTCCAGGTCTCCCGCTTGGGGATGCCGCTGGTAAATGAGGTCGTGCTCCCCTTGGGGCTGAAGGACGCGTTCAATGGCCTGGACCCCACCCAGGACGCAGCCGCGCTCTCCCAGCCTGACGGCAGCATCCCGTTGGTGCAGGACCCTGAGATAGCCAAGCTTCTCAAGGCCCTGTATAAGATCGACGTTCCTCCTGCGCCGCGCAACGACCTGGTGGCGGTCTTCCTGACCGGGGTCCCAGGCCTCAATCAGCCGGCGGGAGTGAAGCCCTCAGAGATGCTGCGGCTCAACACCGCCATCCCACCGACCCAGATCAACCGTCTCGGGGTGATCGCCGGTGACGTGGGCGGCTTTCCCAACGGGCGCCGGTTGATGGACGACGTGGTGGACATCGCGCTTCGGGTGTCGGCAGGGGTGCTGGTCGATGGCTTCAACAAGGCTCCCAACAACGCCCTCGGCGACGGCGTGGATGCCAACGACAGGCCGTTCTCCCTCACCTTCCCGTACCTCGCCTCCCCCTGGCCGGGGTTCGAGCAGACGGGCCAGCAGTAGAGGCTAAACAACGAGGAACGGGGACGAGGAACGGGGAGCAGCCAACGCGGCGCTTCCTCTCCTTGTCCCCGTTCCCTACCCAGCCGCGCAGGGATGGGCATGATTGCACAAACGCGAAGGCCATCGCGATCCGAGTGATACCCTTGTGACCGCCCCCCTGGTGCTCAGAGCGCTGCTGGCCGCAGCCCTCTTGACGGTGGCCTTCGGGCTGGGCCTCGCTCAGGACGGACTGTGGTCGCGGCTGGCCGAAGGCGAGGCGGCGGGCCGGTGGCTGGGCCTTGATGCAGCTGGTCGGCCCGTTGCGGACCTCATCCTCGCTCCCCTGCGGGAGAGAGCGGCGCAGAGCCTCCTGGAGGCCAGGAGGTACCGGGATCTGGGGGTCTCCTACCTGGGGCGGGCCCGGGAGACCGGTGATCTGGCTTTCTACAACCGGGCGGAAGCGGCCCTTGCACGCGCGCTCGAGTTGAACGGGCGGGATAGCGAGACGCTGGTGGCCTTGGGGACGCTGTCTCTGGCGCGGCACCAGTTTCGGGAGGCCCTGGAGTGGGGTGAGAGAGCCAGGAGCCTGGCGAACGCCCGGCCGGGTGCCTACGGGGTCATTGGTGACGCACTGGTGGAGCTGGGCCGGTACGAGGAGGCGTTCGCCGCCTTTCAGCGCATGGTGGACCTGCGCCCGGACCTGTCCTCCTACGCCCGGGTGGCTTACGTCCGAGAGCTGACGGGCGATCTGCCGGGCGCGATCGTGGCGATGCGGGCCGCCGCCGAGGCGGGTGAAGCCTCAAAAGAAGGGGGAGCGTGGGCTCGGACCCAGTTGGGACACCTGCTGCGCATCTACCGGGGCAATCTGGACGGGGCGGAGCGGGAGTACCGCTGGGCGCTGGTCCGCTTCCCGGACTATCCGGCAGCCCTGGCGGGACTGGCGCTGGTGGCGGCGGCCGGGGGACGCACGGATGAAGCCCTGGAGCTGGCGGACCGGGCGGCCACCCTGCTTCCTATCCCGGAGCACGTCATTCATCTCAGTGACCTGCTGCACGCCGCCGGCAGAACGGAGGAAGCCCGGGGGCAGGACGCGCTGGTTCGGGCTATCGACGGGCTGGCCAGAGCAGCGGGCGTCGAGACGGACCTGGAAATCGCGCTGTTCGAAGCCGACCGGGGAGAACGAGTCGCAGAGGCGGTGGCCGCGGCCCGCCGGGCTTACCAGAGCCGTCCCAACGTGAGGAGCGCCGATGGGCTCGCATGGGCGTTGTACCAGGCGGGCGCGGTGGACGAGGCCCAGGGGTTCATGGAGCAGGCCCTGTCCCTGGGAAGCAAGGACCCTCTGACTCATTACCATGCGGCCAGGATCGCTCTGGCAGCCGGAGATAGGGCGGCGGCCTCCCTCCACCTGACCGTCGCCCTGGAGAGCAATCGCCACTTTTCGGTCCGGTATGCCGCCGAGGCCCAGGCACTCCTCTCCGCCATGGGGTTGCATCGATATGACTCTGGAGGTGAGCAATGAGGGTGCTTCCTGCGGCAACACTGCTGGCGGTGCTCGTGCTACCGCTGGCGCCCAGCCTGGGGTGGGCCCATCCTCTGGGCAACTTCACTGTCAACCGCTACGCGCGGCTGGAGCTGCGCCCCGGCGCCGTCGAGATCCTGTACGTGTTGGATTTGGCCGAGATCCCTGCCTTCCAGGAGATCCGGGCGATGGATGAGGACGGGGACGGGCGGGCCTCCGAGATGGAACTGGATCGCTACGCTGCCAGGAAAGCGGAGGTGGTTCGCGCAGGCCTCGCGCTTTCGCTGAACGGCGGGCCGGCGCCGCTGCGGACCATAGAACGCCGGGCGGTCCTGCAGCCAGGCCAGGCGGGGCTCTATACCGCCCGCCTGGAGGCCCGGTACGCGTCGTTGTTCGATAGGTCCTGGGGCGAGGGGGTCTTCCGGGACCTCAACGAGCCTGGGCGCATCGGCTGGCGGGAGATCGTCGTGCGGGGAGGAGAAGGCGTTGAGCTGGTCGCTTCCTCCGTATCCGCTCAGGATGTGAGCCAGGGTCTGCGCGCCTACCCCGACGACCTTCTGTCCTCTCCCCTCGACCTCCGGGAGGCCAGCTTCTCGTTTCGAGAATCCGATGCCAAGGCGGGCAAGCCCAAGCCCTACGGTGGCCCGGAGCGCGGCGCCGAAACCTCGGACGGGAGGGCGGAACGCAGTGATATAACGTCCCTTGCGGTTCTCGGAAGGAGCGCGTTGGCGACGCTTCTTCAATTGGAGTCAGGACAGGCGTTCAGATCCTCGAGCAACGGGACGACTGAATCCCTGTTCGACGTGCTTACTGACCGGGACGCCGGCCCTGGCGCGCTTCTCCTGGCCCTGCTCGCGGCCGCCGGGCTGGGAGCCGCTCACGCCCTCTCCCCCGGCCATGGCAAGACCATCGTGGCGGCCTACCTCGTCGGTTCCAAGGGGACCGCGGCCCACGCACTGGCTCTCGGGCTCACCGTGACGGCCACCCATACCGCGGCTGTCTACGCCCTGGGCCTCCTCACCCTGCTGGCGGCGGCGTACGTCCTTCCCGAGCGGCTCTACTCCTACCTGGCCATCGGGTCGGGGATCCTGGTGCTGCTGGTCGGGGCCTGGCTGCTGGCCGCCCGCATCAGGCATTTGTATGCGCACCGGAACCCGCGCGGCCATCACCACGGCCATCACGAGCACGGGGCCGCGCAAGCTAACTGGAAGGGGCTGCTGGCCCTAGGGGTCTCCGGTGGGTTGCTTCCCTGTCCTTCAGCCCTCATGCTCATGCTCGCGGCCATTGCCCTCCAGCAGGTCGCCCTCGGCTTGGTCCTCACCCTGGCCTTCAGCGCGGGCCTGGCCCTGGTCCTTGTCGGGGTCGGCATCGCGATCGTCGCGGCCGGGCGGACAGTTTCTGGCCTGCACCTGGCGCGGGCTGGCGCTTTGCGCACCGGTCTTGCCGCCGCGGTTCCGGTGTTGGGCGCGGTACTGGTTACCA
>CAZPYZ010000365.1:0-4975 GCA_964590215.1 uncultured Dehalococcoidia bacterium
GACAGCATCCGGTCACGGTTGCCGGCGGTGGAGCACTATGTCGTCGCCCGCTTCCAGGAAGCGCCGGTCCCAGCGGGCTGGAGTGATTGGCAAGACCTCATCGCTGGCCAGCCTGCCACGCCACCGGCGGATCCCGGCTTGAGCGAGAACGACGTCTACAGCATCAACTACACCTCTGGAACCACGGCCCGGCCCAAAGGCGTGATGATTACCCACCGTAACGCCTATATCAACGCGTACAACTTCATCGCCCACATGCGCATCAGCCACCACGACGTAGAGCTCTGGACCCTTCCCATGTTCCACGCTAACGGTTGGGGAGGTCCCTTTGCCCTGACTGCGATGGGCGCCAAACATGTCGTCCTCCGCAGGGTTATCGCTGGCGACATCTACCGGCTCATCGAGCAGGAACAGGTGACTTTCGCCTGTATGGCTCCCGCCGTCCTCGCGGCCATCCTCGAGTACCCGGACAAGACGAAGCACAAGATCACCACCCGCCCACGCTTCACCATCGCCGGAGCGCCGCCGCCCGTCCGTTTCGTCGAGCGGCTCGAGAAGGAACTGGGGTGGGAGTTCTTCCAGATCTACGGCCTCACGGAGACCTCGCCCATTCTCACCGTCGCGGAGGTCAAGCCCCACCTGAACACAGACGGAGACCGGCTCTACCAGCTCAAGGCCCGGGCCGGGCACGACGCCATCGGGGTGGACAATCGGGTCTTTGGCGCCAACGGGGCGGAGGTCCCCTGGGACGATCAGAGCGTCGGAGAAGTGGCGGCTCGCTCGAACGTGGTGTTTGCCGGATACTGGGAGCAGCCCGAGGAAACGGCCAAGGCCATCCGGGACGGCTGGTTCTACACCGGCGACCTGGCTACCGTCAACGCCGACGGCTACATCAACATCGTCGACCGCGCCAAGGACGTCATCATCTCAGGAGGCGAGAACATTTCGTCCCTCGAGGTAGAGGACGTCCTGTACAAACACCCCGCGGTCCTGGAAGCCGCCGTCATCGGCGTGCCCTCTGAGCGCTGGGGAGAGACGCCCATGGCCCTGGTGGTGCTGCGGGAAGGTCAGTCAGCCACGGAGCAGGAGGTGATCGAGTTCTGCCGGGCAAGCATGGCCCATTTCAAGGTCCCCAGCGGGGTCCGGTTCGTTCCGCAGCTGCCCAGGACGGCGACCGGCAAACTCAAGAAGTTCGAGCTGCGGGAAGAGTTCTGGGCAGGGGTTACTCGTCGCGTAAACTAAGACTGACCAATCGGATTGTCGTCCTGAGGACTGACTGGGCCTTCGGCCATTCTCTTGCGCATGAAAACTGGGCCACTGTCATGCTGAAGGAGCAGGGGGGATGCGCCGGTGGGGTGGGCGGACCGAAGCATCTGGTGGGGCGTTCCACCACCCCAGATTCTTCCTTCGTCAGAATGGCATTTTCGTGGGAGGGAGCAGGAGACAGGACGCGTGGACAGGCGGACCAAAGCACCTGGGAAGGCCATCACACCCCCAGCCAGATGCTTCACGGAGCCTGCCCTGAGGCACGAAGGGTCAGCATGACACTCGCAAATCCGAGCATGGGCCCATCAGCACTATCCGAGCCACGACCGTGAGGGAGTGGTACCCCAAGGAGACCACCATGCGAACAACCATCGGCTTCAAGTTAGCAGCCCTTGCGCTCGCCCTTCTACCGGCGCTGGCTTGCGCCGCCCCTCAGGCCCCATCCTCAGGGCCGGGGATAGAACCAAGCAAGGTGGAGCCCAAGTACGGCGGCGTCTTCCATATCCCGGTCTCCGGCAACAACGCCAACCTGAACCCCTACAGCGTCGGCGGCGCGCCCATCAACCTCTTCAACCCAACTATGGAGCCGCTGATCGCCCGAGATGCAAAACCAGGTGTGAACTGGTGGGAGCACCAACGCATGGTCCCGTGGCTGGCGGAGCGGTGGGAGCAGCCAGCGCCCACGACGTACGTCTTTCACCTACGAAAAGGTGTGAGCTGGCACGATGGTCAGCCTTTCACCTCTGCGGACGTCGTCCATACCATCAAGTTCCTCCAGGACGGCAAGGGCCGGTACCTGGACGCGGGCCGCACCCTCAACATCGCCTCCGTCGAGGCGACCGACCAGTTCACGGTGAAGATCACCACCCTGAGGGCGAACCCCGATTTCCTCACGGACGACATCTACAACATCGAGATGGCCGCGAAGCACGTCGCCGACGCGGGGAAGCAGTACGAAACGACCCTCGTCGGGACCGGCCCCTTCGTCCTGAAGGACTTCGACACGACGACCGGCTGGAAAGTGGCACGTAACCCGAACTACTGGATGAAGGCTTCAGCAGGTTCAGGGCAAGGTCTTCCCTACCTGGACGGTATTGCTGGCCACTACATGACGGACCGGGGCACCATGATGGCCGCCTTTGCCGCCGCCAACATCGATGCCATGAACCCCGAGGACAAGGTCCAGTTCGAGACGGTGCAGGGTTTCAGAAACGACCTGAAATACGAGAAGTTCTACGGGACCTACGGCTACGGCCTGCTGTTCGCGCTGGACCAAGCGCCCTACAACGACATCCGGGTGAGGCGGGCGATCAATCTGGTGGCGGACCGCCAGGATATGGTACAGAAGGCGGCCTTCGGCGACGGCGTCATCAACCCGCCGGGCGTCTTCGGCTGGAAGAAGGGCTGGGCGCTGCCCCAGGAGGAGCTGCTGAAGCTACCGGGCTACAACCCAGCGACCAAGCAGCAGGACATAGCGGAAGCCCGCCGCCTCCTCAACGAAGCCGGCTACGGCAGTGGCTTCTCCGCCAAGGTCGGCTTCAGTGGCGCCTCCACCAACCCGCGGCCCATCGCCGAGATCCTTACCTCTCAGTTGAAGCCCCTCGGCATCAGCTTCACCCTGGTGCCCCATGACCGGGCGACCCGCGCCCAGGTGGAACGGGACGATGCCTTCGAACTGTACATCTGGGGCCTGAATGGAGACAGCCGCAGCGCCACCTACGAGCGGCTCCACTCCAAGAGCGGCTCGAACAAGAAGGGCCCCAAGGACGCCGAACTGGACGCGCTGATCGACAAGCTCCAGGTGGAGTTCAACGAAGCCGAGGCCCAAAGGCTTTACCAGGCGATCCAACGCCGCCTCTATGACCAGGCGTACTTCATCGGGGCCTTCGAGCGGGCCTCCTACACGGTCTATCAGCCCTGGGTCTACGACATGCTGAATAACTACGGCGCCAACACCATCCCGACGTGGCACCCGCCCATCGCCTGGATGGACCTTGACATCATGCCCGCCAACCGCAAGGGGGAGAAACCGTGACGGCTCTCGCGGACCTCATTCCGCCCAACACCGAAGTAGAGCGCATCGCCGGCGGCTTCGCCTTCACCGAGGGGCCGGTGTGGTGCGGCGACCACCTGCTCTTCAGCGACATCCGCAAGGACCGCATTGTGCGCTGGCGGGAGCTCCCGGAAGGGCCTGAGGTCACCACCTTCGCCACCGGGGAGTCCAATGGCCTGACCCTCGACCGGCAGAGCCGGGTACTCGCCGCGGAGCACGGCGGCCGGCGGGTCAGCCGTATTGCGCCGGATGGGGCCCGCACAGTCCTCGCCGAGCGTTACCAGGGCAAACGCCTCAACAGCCCCAACGACATAGTGGTGAAGTCGGACGGCGCCATCTACTTCACCGACCCGCCCTATGCCCTGGTGACCGACCGGGTACCGAACTGGTGGACCCACATGCTCCCCGGCAAGGAGCTCTCGGTGAACGGGGTCTTTCGCCTGGATGTGGAGCAGGCGCCCTCCCCTGCCGCCCTCACCTTGCTGGTGGACGACTTCGCCCTCCCTAACGGCCTGGCATTCTCGCCCGATGAGCGGACGCTGTACGTCAACGACTCCGAGCGCAAGCACATCCGCGCCTTCGATGTGCAGTCAGACGGAATGCTTTCGAACAGCCGCGTGCTCATCCAGATGGACGCTCCGGAGCCAGGCGTGCCGGACGGCATGAAAGTGGACGCCATGGGCAACGTCTTCTGCACCGGCCCGGGCGGCGTCTGGGTCTGCTCGCCTGCGGGCGAGCGTCTTGGAGTGATTCAGGTCCCGGAGATTCCAGCCAACGTGGCCTGGGGCGGCGCGGGTTGGAGCACCCTCTTCATCACCGCGCGCACCAGCGTCTACCGCCTTCAGACCAAGACCCGGGGGGTCCCGGTAGGCGGCGCTCACCTCTGAGGCCCCTTAAGGGATCGCCTCCAGGCCGCGAGTGAAGCGAAGCGAGCCTTGGCCGAACGTCAGGGACTAGGTGGCGGTGGTATAGGCCCCGACTCGATAAGGCGTATTTCTATCCGACCATCGGAGAGCGGGTGAACGGCTACCTGCTTATCCCACGGTAGTCCACGATCGGCCCGAACGATCCGGGTAGTACATGCTGGAATATCCGTTTGTTGAGTGTTGAAGAGCCGCCGCAACACCGGGAGGCCACCAAAGCCTCCTAAGAAAGCCCCTATGGTTTCCAGGTCGCTCACTCGGCTTCGAGCGCAAAGACGTCGACCGTCCCGTCGTCCCGCCTTCCGGCGAAGAGACTCTCCCCGCCAAAGGTGAACAAATACAGCAGCCCGCGCTGCATAACGCCGGGGTCGAACACAACGCGATCGCCTTCGTACTGCACTGGTTCCTTGGTAAAACACTCGTTGTTGAGGTTTTCACACAGGGCCCAGTAGTAGACGGGCGCTGAAGTGATTACGCAAGTCTGTACAATGAGCGAGTCATGGTCTTCGTGGAAGTCGGGCACGCCCGTCGCGTGAAGGAGTGGGGGAGGAAGAGTGATTCTTGCCATTTCAACTGGCTCCGCTCACATACTTAGGGACTGTTATTTCGTGACGACTCCTTAGATGCTGGCTGTTACCTGATTGGTGCTCCTGACGCCGATAAATGGTTCGCCGTCAGCGTTCACGGCGGGCTTCCCGCTTTCGTCCAAGACCCGGAATATCTTCGTAACGAC
>CAZPYZ010000366.1:0-4971 GCA_964590215.1 uncultured Dehalococcoidia bacterium
ATCCGCCCCAGGGGGTGTCAATAGAATGTTGAGGAGAGAGGCACGAGTAGCACGGGGTTGGGCATGGTATGATGAATCATCATACTCAGGAGGAGGTGAGGTAGCTATGGCCAAGATCAAGGTCGCGGTAACGGTTGACGGCAGTGTCCTTCAGGCAGTCGACAAGGAAGTCGCCAAGGGTACCTACCTGAGTAGGAGCCAGGCGGTCGAAGAAGCGCTCTCTTTGCTGCTCAAGCGCCGACGAGGCAACGAGTCGCTCCTCGCGGCTCTCGCGTTGTTGGACCCAGAGGAGGAGGTAGCCCTCGCCGAAGAGTGGCTCGAAGGTGAGCCGTGGTAGTCGCCCCTCGACGAGGCGAGATCTTCTGGGCGAATCTTGATCCAGTCCGGGGGCAAGAGCAGGGTCGCCGCCGACCGGTTCTCATTCTCAGCCACGAGCCGTTCAACAGCCGGTCCCGAACAGTCATCGCCATCGCAATCACCAGCCAGCCGCAGCGAGTGCCGTACCCGCTGACGCTGGAGCTAGCCCCCGGTGTCTTGCCGCGTGGCTCCTGGGTGAAGATCTCCCAGATCAGGACCCTGGCGCTTGAACGGCTCGAAGGGCCCGCCGGGCGGGTGGATGACGAAGAGCTGCAGCTAGTGCTGGGCGGGTTACTGCAGCTTATCGCGTAGGCTAGCTCGCCACCGGCTCCAAGGCCCTCGCAACCCCTATCATCGAGTCCCGGGTCACCAGCTCCGCCAACTGGTCTTCGGACCATCCCTCCGTCCCACCTGGCCGCTGCGGGACCACCAGGTAACGGATGTCCGCAGAACTGTCGTGGACCCGAACCTCCACGTCCTGGCCGATCTCAAGGCCGAATTCCTTCAGGACGCCCCTTGGGTCGGCGACGGTGCGGGAGCGGTACTCGAGGCTCTTGTACCAGTCGGGGGGGAGACCCAACAATGGCCGGGGATAGCAGGAGCACAGCGTACATACCACAATATTGTGCACTTCCGGTGTGTTCGCCACGGCAACCAGGACGTTCATGTCCCCGTAGTCGATGCCGAGCTGCGCAAGAGCAGCCCGGGCGTCCCTGAAGAGCAGAGCCTTATACTCTGGGTCAACCCAGGCCCGGGCCACGACGCGAGCGCCGCCTTCCGGAGTCGTCGAGTCCATGCGTTCGATCTGCTGCCGGACGTCCTCCGGCGTGAGGACGCCCTTCTCGATGAGCAGTTTCTCGATGGCTGCGGCGCGCTTCTCGTAATAGGCGGCTCCGCCATCGTCCGGCGGGGCCATGCCCTCGTGCTGGGGTTGGTCGTGGTCGTGATCATGGTCAGCCATTGGTGCTCCTCCTCGCTTGTTTTCCCTCACCCTAACCCTCTCCCTGAGGGAGAGGGGAAAGAGGGAGAGTCCTCTCCCTAAGGGAAAGGGACTACGCCTGCTCCAACTCCCTGAGGGAGAGGCACTACGTCGGTTCCAACCAGTGTTCGAAGATATCTACCAATACGGTGTCTTTAGAGCCACCTTTGTAACCTTCCCACACCTCCACCTGGGGGAACCGCACCTGGTAGAGATAGAGGGCCGGGAGGCCGTCGCCGCCGTAGGCAAGGGACTCGGGATTCCTGAAGGGCCCCCGGACGGCGTGAACCGCGCCGACCTTCCCCTGGATATAGCCCGGGGTACGGATGTGGCGGGGCGGGTAGTCTACTCGCACCCGGACCCTATCCCCCAGGTGGAATTTGGCCGGCAACTCGGTCGACCTCCTCTTTGGTCAGCACGCCCTTCTCTATCAGCAGTGTTTCCATCCCGACCACCCAGCGATGATAGTAGCCCAGGCGCTGATAGAGGACCGGACCCATGTCTTCCATGGCGCGGCGCCCCTCGTCGACGCGCCGCAGACCCTTGGCGCTGAGGGCGCTACTGATGGCATTCACCCGCTTCTCCCATGGGGCAAGCCCGTGTTCGCTCCGGTTGATGGGCCCCATGCCGGGCCAGCCACCGCGATCATGCACGCGCCGCACGGTCTATCTCCTCCCGGGTCGCCAGGCCCTTTTCGATGATGAGCCGTTCGATACCCTCAACCCAGCGCTGGTAGTATGCAAGGGCTTCGTACTTGACAGCCTCCAACTCCTCCATCGCGCGACGGTGCTCATCGATGCGGGCGACCCCTTTCCTCGCCAGCGTGATAAGGACAGCGTCCGTGGTTTTCTCCCAGGGGACCTTGTCATGAGACACCTGGGGAATGGTGCCCCCAGCCATGCCACCGCGGTCGTTGACCTTACGTATAACCACAGATTTCACCGATCACACAGATAGGAGGATACGTCAATCGAGACGGTTTGTGGAAATCCGAGTCATATGTGATATTCAGGTCCCGACTGCGAGGCGAGCGACCTCGCGGCCGATGCGGATGCTGTAGTTCTGGCCCCGATCCTCTGGATAGACCTGGGTGTTGTTGGCCATGAACAGGCCCGGGATAGGAGTGGCAAGAGGTGGAATCTTGGCTGAGTAGTTACGGGTGATGACGGGCTGAGCCGCGTTTTCTCGAAAGAGGTGCCATTCTTCGATCCAGCTCTCGTCGAAGGCCGGGTTGATCATCTTGAGGCCTGGCAGATAGGCCCTCAGGACCTCGTCGTCCGGCGCCCGGTAGAGGGGGTCTTCGGGGTCGATGTAATGAGAGCAATAAGCCACCCGCTTGGCGGCGTAATGCTCGGGGCCGATGAGGTTGGTTTGCTCGATGAAGGCAACGAAAGGGATGGAACGGTCGCTGATGTTCATCCAATAGATGTGGCTGAGGGGGCGCGTCAGGACCATGAGGAGGCACATCACGGCCTGGTACCGAGTGTCTTTGAGTTTTTCGACATAGGAGGCCGGCAGCTCCGGCGCGATCTTGCGGAGAACGAAGGTTGGAATGGTCGCGATAATGCGGTCCG
This sequence comes from uncultured Dehalococcoidia bacterium, assembly GCA_964590215.1. GTDB lineage: Bacteria > Chloroflexota > Dehalococcoidia > SHYD01 > SHYD01 > CAZPYZ01. Next base: position 2,911 of record CAZPYZ010000366.1, read on the forward strand.
CCGAGAACTCGCGGCCATCGGCCAGCCTGAGGCCCGAGGCGCGACCACTGGAGTACGTGAGCATGCCGACAGGTGCACACGTGTACACGTCCACGCCCTGCCCTCTGAGCCGTTCCCCCAATGCTTCCCATACCTGGGCGAAGCTCCCGATGGGATACCCGAGATACTCCGTAGAGAGGCCACGCCGGGAACCGAAGCGCAGCCGCATCTTCCAGTGAAACCAGGCCATGCCCACCTCTGGGGCCACGCTCCCAAACTTCCCGTAGAGCAGTGGACCCCAAACCACCTGGTAAGCCGGCTCTCCAGCCCAGCGCCTGAGCCATTCCTCCGCGGTGTAGGGTTCGAAGCGCCGCCAGTCTGGTTGGCGCTGGAGGTACAGCCCGACCAGACCCAAGCGGACCCGATCGGGGAGGGGGAGCGGTTTGAAGCGCAGCAGGTCAAGGGGAGTGACGAAGTTCCAGACCCGCCCTTGCGCGAAGAAGCCGACCTTCGATTTCACCCATTGTAGGCGCTCGCCCAGTCCCAGCTCCTCCATGAGCTGCACCATCAGGGTATCGGTAGTGAAGAGGTGGTGATAGAAGCACTCGATGCGGGTACCCAATAGGTCGATGGTTCGGAGTTGGCCACCCAACTGAGGGCCCTGCTCGAAGAGGGATACCTTATGGCCAAGCTTCACCAGTTCATCGGCGGCCGCGAGGCCTGCCGCACCGCCGCCGATGACAGCTACTTTCATGAGGAACGTGGAACGAGGAACGAGGAAGCAGGAGTCGCAATGGCCTCGCGGGTGAGCCGTCCGAGGGAGAGGTTTTCCCGCCACAGGAAAGCGAAGCCGAGGAGAGTCACAGGCAAGATCAGGACCGCATGCACCAGGAGGGCATAGGTCGCTGCCACCGAGGAGTCGGTCCCGAAAATTACCAGGGTCTGGGCCGCGAAATATTCGAAGGGCCCGATGCCTGCCTGGGAGGACGGAAGGGCCGTAGACAGATTCGCGAGAGCCATCGACAGAAGCAGCACGGAGAAGGGGATGGTCACGCCCATGGCGAGTGCTACGGCATAAAACACCCCGGCCTCGAAGAGCCAGGCGACGGTCCCGTGGAACCCGGCGAGACAGATCGGCCGGGGGCGTCGAAGGCTCTCGGCACCACCAAGAAAACCCTCAACCACCCGGTGCAACATGGCACGAGCGCTCCCGCCGGAGCGCCCTTCGACTTCGCTCGCGGCAGATTCCGGGAAGAGCGCCTGTGCTACACGCCGCCAGGTAAACAGCAAGGCAAGCATGGCCAGCCCTCCACCTACGAATGCCACTGCCATGGTCCGGATTACCCACTGCATCCAGCCCTCCAGGGGCAGAGCGAAGGCAACTGCCCCGGCGAAGGCCAGCAAGATCAGACCGTCGGTTAGACGCTCAATTGCGATGGTCCCAAGGACTGCGACTTTTGCCAGGCTGTGTCGCCGACCCAAGAGGTACGCCCGTACCACCTCCCCAACCCGAAGCGGCAGGACATCGTTAGCCATGTAGCCGATGACGACCTGGACGAACAGGCCCGGCGCAGGGAGCCGGGCCACCGGGATCAACAACTGCTGCCAGCGAAGGGTGCGGAACCAGACAGCGCCGAAATAGGCAGGGAGTGCAGCCAGAAGGATCACATAGTCGGTCGTTCGGAGGCTCTCGGCAGCACGGAGAAAGTCGACCTGGCGGGAGAGGAGGAACAGGAAGGACAGGCTGACGGCGAGTCCCAGCGCAGCGCGCTTCATGCCTCAAGTATAGTCAGGCTCACTCCAGCCCATAGAAGCGGGCGCAATTATCCCACAGGATCTTCCGCTTGGTCAGCGCCGGGAGGTCGAGGGCTAAGAACTCGTCCATCGCGTGGGGGAAGGGGCTATCGGCGTGGGGGTAATCCGTGGAGATGACGATAAAGTCGTCCCCCCAGCGCCGGATCACGTCCCCGGCCACCTCCTCGTCAGCGTCCATGGAGATATAGCACTGGCGCAGGAAGTACTCGCTGGGCCGGTGCGCGATCTCGGCGTCGGCATACTTTTCGGATTGCTCGTCCAGACGGT
>CAZPYZ010000367.1:0-4964 GCA_964590215.1 uncultured Dehalococcoidia bacterium
CGCGTAGGTCTCCCACGAGAGCAACACCGGAAAGTCGCTGCCGGGAAGGATGTGGTCAGCGCCGAAGGCCTTCCAAGCGCAGGTGAGCGCGGCGGCAGAGCCGTGGCCCACGGTGTCGTAGTAGAAGCGGCGGGCGGTGACGCTGGGCGGCTCCGGGAGGTCGTGAGCGCCCATGGAGTACTGGTTGTCGAGGCGGTGCAGCAGCATCGGGATCAGGCCGCCGAGATGAGGAATGATGAAGGTGATGTTAGGAAACCTGGAGGGGATCTTCTTGGCGATGAGATGGCAGCCGATCATGGTGTCTTCCATGGAAGTCCCCACGGCGCCGCCGAAGCCGTAGTCCACCACCATGGGTGAGCAGATCCCGTTGCCGCACGGGTGGTAGAAGATAATGCCATGGCGTCGGTCCATCTCTTCATAGATGGGCAGGAATTCGTCCTCGGCGACGGACCGGTTGAGGGCGGAGATGTGCATGTTGATGCCGATCATCCCCAATTCATCCATGCCCCGTTTCAGCTCGCGCAGGGATGAAGCGATATGGGGCAGGGGCAAGGACACGAAAGCCTTGAACTTTTCGGGGTAACGAGCGACCAGTTTCGCGTAGATGTCGTTTCCCAGCCTGGCGGCGGCAACGGCGGCTTCCTCATCCTTGCCGTATGGAGCTCTCCCCGCGGCGGGAGAGAGGACCTGCATCCCCGCGCCCGCCTCTTGCATCATCTCGAGACGCCGCTGGATGTGGGCCTCCTCGTCGGTGTCGGGGTGCGGGCCCATCGGGCGGCTGCCACCCTCGATGACGCGTGTCAGGGCCTCCATGTAGGCGCGGGGATGAAAGTGGGCGTGGACGTCGATGATCATGTTGCTCCTCCCGTTTTTCTATGGGATCCGCAACGACAATCCCGGCGCAGGCTGGCCCTCACCCAGGCCCTCTCTCGGAAGGAGCGGGGACTGTCGTCAGCCTTCTGCGTGGAGGGTCTTGCCGCCGGCGGTGACGGGCTTGGCGTCGATGAGGGCGAAGGCGATGGCGCAGGGCTGCGTGCCGTTGTTTATCCAGTTGTGGATGGTGCCTCGCTGCACCAGAACGTCCCCCGCTTTCAAGTGGACGGTCTGCTCGTCCAGGGCCATGTCGATCTCGCCCGAGATCACCACCGCGTAGTCGATGGAGTCGGTGCGGTGGTTGCGGGGAGAAACGCCGGGGGCGAATTCGACTACACGGAAGACGGTGCCGTTGGGGAGGGTGGTCCCGGTGCGCCGCCCGCTGGTGTCTTCGCCGCCATCGTTATCGATGGGAAAGCCTTCCGTGGTCCAGATGACGCTGGCCGTTGCGCCCGGCCGGGCAGACCCGGCGTTTTTCACGATCTCGTCGATGAGGACGATCGCCTTCCCGTTAGCGTCGTGCCCGGTGACGACCCGCCGCAGTTCCATTCAAATTCCCTCACTTCCTGACTTCCTCATTTCCTTACTTCCTGACCCACTCATTCTGCGTTCTCCACGTCCAGGGTTGTGACCCGTCGTAGCTCTCGGCGATATTTGGTGTCGTCGTAGGGCAGTCCTCGGTGCATGGTGGCCCGGTTGTCCCAGATGACGAGGTCTCCGACCTGCCACGAATGCGTGTAGCGGAACTGAGGCTGCACCGCGTGGTCTCTCAGGTCGAGAAGCAGCAGGCGGCCTTCCGGGATGGGCCAGTCGATGATGCGAGAGGCGTGGGAGGCGATGTACAGAGACTTGCGGCCGTAGGGAAGGGTGCGGATCAGGGGGTGGACGGCGCCCTTCAGGCGCTCCTGCTCCTCCTGGGAAAACTCGAAGCCGAGCGTCTGGCGAGAATGGGCGATGGAGTGATGGGCCCGCAATCCGTCCAGTCTGGTCTTCATGGCATCGTCCAGCGCATCGTAGGCGGCTCGCATGTCCGCGAACTCCGTGTCCGCGGGGACCGGCGGCACCTCTCTCGCATGGAGCATGGAGTAGCGGCCGGGCGGGTCCACGAAGGAGGCGTCGGTGTGCCAGAGGCGGTTGCCGAGCGAGTACATGCGCCGGCGATCAGCAGAGTCCATGATCTCGCCGTTCTCGTCCAGGTTGGAGATGTCGCTGAGGGCCTCGTCGTTGAGGCGGGTCTTGCGGATGGCGGAACTGCCGGTGTTCCGGTGGAGGACGCCGTCGAGGCGCTGGCCAAAGGCCATCTGATCGGCGTCGCCGAAGGGCTGGTCGTGGAAGACGAGGACGGCGTACCGGTCCATGCCGGCACGCACCTGGGCCAGGGTCTCATCGTCGTAGACCTGAGTGAGGTCGATGGGGCTGGCTTCGCCCACGAAGCAGGGATGGAGCTGTTTGAAGGTCAGGGTCATTGCCGTGTCTCCTGCAGGTCTGGGGAGAGACTAGCTGCGCTTGTCCAGGCAAAGTCTACACAGTTCTGTAGATGTCCGGTAGCCAAGCGCAGTGGGTAGGGCGAGGGAGCGGGGCAAGGGGAGGGGGACGGGCATATTGGGGACCGCTTCTCGGTTTGAGGCAAAGCTTCGCCAGGTTCCTTAGGACGAGATGTCAAGCTGTTGTGTTGGAATTAGTTCGGCAGGCGCGCGACAACAAGAGAAAGTTGTTGTGTTAGAATTTTTAGGCGGCTAACTCAACAAGTAAGGGCGGTGCGATGCCGAGGGGAAGGCCCTCCAGGGCGGCGATCCATGAGCGGCTGGCCGGGGAGGCCCGAGAGCTGTGGGAGCGATACGGCGGTCTGCCGTTGCCTGAAGAGGCGGAGAGCATCTGGGCTGACATCTGGCACTTCGAAGCACACAGCTCGACCGCATTGGAGGGGAACACGCTCGTCCTGGGCGAGGTCGAGACCCTGCTGAGCCAGGGACGTGCGGTCGGCAACAAAGAGCTGAAGGACTACCTCGAGGTACAGGGCTACGCGTCGGCGGCGCGGTGGGTCTACAGCCAGGCGCGGGGACGGGGAGACTGGGGCAGCGAGGAGCTAGTGACGATCACGGAGGTGAGGCAGGTCCACCGGCAGGCGATGAGTCCTGTATGGGAGGTGGCGCCGCACCCGCAGGCGGGCGACGTCGAGGCGCCCGGAAGCTTCCGGCAGCACGACCTTCAGCCCTTCGGCCGGGGCATGAGACCGCCCGCGTTCACCGAGGTGCCGGCCTTGGTACGTGATTGGGTTGCCGAGGTAAACGCAATCAGGGCCGATGCGCGGCCGGTCGCGGTGGCCCTCGCGCAGCGTCACGCCCGGTTCGAGGAGATCCATCCGTTTCTGGATGGCAACGGCCGCGCGGGGCGGCTCTTGATGAACCTGACCCTCGTCCGGATGGGCTATCCACCGGCGATCATCCAGCGGCGAGAGCGGAACCGGTACCTGGACGCCCTGGACCGGGCCGACGGCGGCGACCCTGAGCCTCTTGGCGAGCTCATCGCTCGCAGCGTGCTGGACAACCTGACCCGGTTCGTGCTGCCGGCGATAGCAGGCCCCGCGAGGGTTGTGCTCCTGGATGCGCTGACGACCTTGGGACTCAGCCTGGTAGCGCTGCGAGCAGCGGCGGAGCGGGGACGGTTGCGGGCCCTGAGGGGCCCCGATGGGAAATGGCGCAGCAGTCGTGTCTGGGTGGAAGATTATGCTCGGAACCGACACCGGCGGACTGGCCGTTAAAGGAGAGAACGGATATGGCGAAGATGCTGTTCAGTGTTGGAGGAAGCAGTGGACTGGGCTGGGACGACTACGTGCAGGTGGCGCAGGCGTGTGACGAACTGGGCTTTCACGGCTTCTACCCGTCGGACCACCTGGGGCCCGTGGGGCGGGGTGGACCCACGGACCGGCTGGACGCGACGACCGTGCTCGCGGCCCTGTCGGGCCACACAAAGCGGCTGCGGCTGGGGGCGCTGGTGATGGGAAACCACTTCCGCCACCCCGTCATGACGGCCAAGATCGTGGGGGCTATCGACCACGCGAGCGGGGGCAGGGCTGAGCTGGGGATTGGGATGGGCGGTAACCGGGACGAGTATGCCTCCCACGGGATGTTCTATCCGGGGTTCAAGGAGCGGCTGGAGCACCTGGACGAGGCGCTCAGCGTGATCCGAGCGCTGTGGACCCAGGAGCGGGCCACCTTCGTAGGCAAGCATTACCGCTTGGATGGGGTGGAGTACAACCCCAAGCCGGTCCAGAAGCCCTATCCCACCATCATCGTAGGTGGGGCAAGCCTGGGAACCCTGCGTATCGCGGCCCGTCATGCCGACGAGTGGAACACGACGGGCACCCCCCTCAAGACCAAGGAGGCTCTTATCCAGCGAATGCGAGAGGTATGCGGCGAAGCCGGACGGGACTTCTCCACGCTGCGCCTCTCCCACCAGCTGACCATCCAGGTGACACGGGATCAGGGAGAAGCGGAGGCCTTCTACCAGCGCCAGGTGGCGCAGGCGACGCGAAATCCCGGATTCAAGTTACAGCCGCAGTACAGGACATCGGAGGAGCAGGTTCGGGACGCGGTCATCGCGGGCGAACCAGGGGGCATCCGGGACGGCGTCGGGCGGTGGCTCGACCTCGGGGTAACCCACTTGAATATCCACACCCCCCGTCCCTTCGACCGCACCGCCCTGGAGGTGATAGCGAAAGACGTGGTGCCCGCGTTCCAGTAAGGCACTCGGCCCTGTCGTAAGGCAGGAAGGATACAAGTAAGGAAGGCGGTTGAGGAACCCTTACTTACCTACTTACTTACCCCGTCACTCACTTCCTCCCTTCCTCACTTCCTTATTTCCTTACTTCCCCGCCTCACAGCATCGCGATGGGATTCACCGGGCTGGCGCTGGCGTGGTTGAGCTTGAGGGGCGCGATGCTGAGGAGGAACTCCCAGCGGTTCAAGCGCGCGCACTGCTCGCTCACGGCCTCGTAATCGGCGCCGTCGATAAGCCAGAGGCCCATGGCGGCGATCCCGATGCAGTGAATGGGACGCAGGATATGATCCTCCGGCTTCGGCACCCAATCG
>CAZPYZ010000368.1:0-4947 GCA_964590215.1 uncultured Dehalococcoidia bacterium
GTCGTTCAGCTTCCTGGGCGACGGGCTGCGGGATGCCCTTGACCCTCGCTCTGGCCGCTCCCCCCGAGGAGTGGGGGGGCGGTAGTGAGTTCAGCAAGGGGCGGCTGCTGGCTACGTTCCGCCGCCAGATGGCAATGGGTCTGCACACATTGGGGAAAAATCTACCACCTGGTACTTGACAGCACGGGTGTGCGTATGTAAGCTTCTGGACAGAACGGCCGTTCGCTCAATGTCCCAGGTGAGGAGGCAATATGAAACCACTAACCACCCGGCAGCGTAGGATGCTCGCGTTCATCGACGACTTTTCCCAGGAGAAAGGGTACGCCCCGAGTATTCGAGACATCGTCAAGGGATGCGAGATCAGCTCCACATCCGTGGTCGATTACAACCTGCGGATCCTGGAACGCCAGGGCTATCTCCGGCGAGATGCCGAGGTTTCCCGGGGAATCGTTCGCCCGGGCCGAGAAACCCGCGCCAAGGTCAGTGTGCCTGTGCTGGGCCAGATCGCTGCCGGGCAGCCGATCCCGGTACCTGGGCCGGACAGCTGGAGCCCAGGGGTGGTCGACACCATTGAGGTCCCCCCGGAGATGACCCGGGGGCGGGAGGACGTGTTCGCCTTGAGGGTGAAGGGCACCTCGATGATCGATGCCCTCATCAACGACGGCGACGTGGTGCTGATGCAGCCGGCGGCGACGGCGGACGACGGGGAGATGGTCGCGGTCTGGCTGAAGGACGAACAGGAAGTGACCCTTAAGAAGTTCTACCGCGATCGGAGGCGGGTACGGCTTCAGCCTGCGAACGCCACCATGGACCCTATCTACACGAGCCCGGGGAACGTTGAGGTCCAGGGAAAGGTGCTGGGGGTGATCCGGCAGATGTAACGGCTGCCTCGGAAGCCGACGCGAAGCCACCGGGAGTACCCTGGGGCTTCGTTCCTTCTTGCAGAACCGCCGTCTGGACGAGAAGTCCTAGGAACAGCCAGAACAAGGCCAGGGTGTGTGGTATTTGCGGGTTGAAAAAGTAGTGATCGACGAGTCCTGCGGTTAGCGCGGCGACGGCGGCTGCGGCGAGGCCAGCCACCAGGGGATCAGGCCGGGGAGTGGCGAGGAGGTTAGGCAGGGCGAAGCGGGCAAGAGCCACGAGGGTCCACAGAAACAGCGCCAACCCGGCCAGCCCGGTGAGCTCTGCGATGTGGAGGTACAGGTTGCTTACCCCGACGTACGCCACGTCTGCGGGAGGGAAGCCGAACCCCACACCCATGGCTGGATAGCGGGTGATGACCCCGATGGCGTCCTGGTACTCATTCAAACGCAAACGAGAGGCGGGGTCGGAGGCCTCCAGGGCCTGGGTGGCCCGGTCGACGATGACCTCCCCCTGGGGCAGCAGCAGGAAGGGCAAGTAGATCGCCAACACTATAAGCGCCTTTGGGTAACGGAGAAGGGCCAGGGCAAGGATACCCGCCCCTGCGGCCAACCAGCCGCCGCGACTGTAGGTGAAGACCTGCGCGGCGACCATGAACACAATGCCCGGCCAGAGGAACCAGCGGGGGAGCAGGGGGCGCCAGCTGCAGAGCTGGGCCGCGGCCAGGGGGATGGTGAGGGCCAGCATCCCGCCCAGCAGGTTAGGGTCGACCGCGGTTCCCACCGCCCGCCGGACGCTCGTACCGTAGACCTGCCGCAGGATGGACTCACCGCCCGGGTAGCCGATAGCCGATAGGGCATCGCGCAGGGTGTAATCCAAGGATGGGCCAGCCAAGTACAGAGCCACAGCGGCCAGGGCGGCGACGCCTCCGCAGCCCAGGAGGACTCGAGCCGTCCGCTTCAGGGAACGAGTCTCCCGAAGAGCATTGACCACCGTGAAGTAGAGCAGCACACTGTTCACCAGCTTCAAGAACATGCGGGCCTGGGCTGGGGCGGTGCGGTCCACTGCCAGGAGGAAGGAAAGGAGGATCGCGCACAAGAAGAGGAGCAGGGGCAGGCCGGGGGGCCCTGTTTGAAGTCGCCAGCCTCCGGTTGCCCTCCTGGGGGCCGCCCTGCTAGCTGGGCTGAGCCAGGCGGCGGGCACGAGGCGCAGCAAGGAGTGAAAGACGGGCAGGCGGACCCACCAGGCAGCGAGAGCGAAGAACAGGGCGAAATCGAGGCTGCTGGGGCTGAGGGAGAGAATCTGGATGGGCGGGACGCTGAAGGGCAGAAGGTACGCCACGCCGGCCACCAACGGAGGGCCCAGTTGGGGCCGGAGCACAAGGAATGCGGCGGCGGTGGCGAGGAACAGGAGGGCGAGGACGCCCGGGAGTCCTTCGATGGTCACCGGAGGCGGCTGTATAGTTCCAGATGCTTCTCGACGATAGCTGGCCAGGTGAAGTGGCTTGCCAGGGTAATCGCGTTAGCGCGCAGGCGCTGACGGAGGGTTCTCTCCGATAAGACTCTGGCGATGGCGGACGCCAGGGTTTCTGGGTCGCCGGTCGGGACGAGCATACAGTGTATTTGATCCACTAGGGGCGGCGGTGCACTTGGGAAAACGTGGGCTTGAGAAAGGGGTTGGGTAGTGACCACTGGAAGGCCATGGGTCAGGGCGGTGATGAGCGTACCATGTCCGTAGCTTCCGCCGTCTTCATACGGCAACACACAGCAGTCGAGGGCGCTGAGACCCCTAGAGAAGACATCGGGCGCCAGGGGACCGGTCCAGCGTAGGTAGGGCTCCAAGTTCAGGGCATGGGCCAGCTTCCGAAGCTGCCCCTGGTACTGGCGGGCCGTCGCGTCGAAGGCGCCGGTGGCGTCCCCGAGGATAGCCAGGACGATGGGGCACCCGCGATCAACGAGGCGGCGCAGTGCCCGAAAGAGGTGCTCGACGCCTTTGGTCCTGTTCAAGAAGCCGAAGTAGCCGATGAGGTGGGCACTGAGGGGAACGGTCCATTCTGTTCGAACCTGCCAGGCATCTGCCGCCAACTCCCCGTTGGCCGTGATAGCTCCGGGTTGGACCGGGAAAATATTGGGGCCTATGGGAATGAGGGTGACCTCACCGCCCATGTCGTCCAGGCGCCAGGCGTCCGAAGGGTTGGAAGCGATGACTGTCCTACTGTACCGCACCAACTGGCGCGTAACCCAGCGGCGCAGGGGTCCCGCCTTGGGAAACAGGTAGGGCTCACGCAGATCGTGCATGGTCGTGACAACGGGCACATCGGGCAGCCGGCGAGAGAACCAGCGGGGAATCAGGTTCACGGCCGGGTGCATTCCATAGGCAGCGGTCTGATATTGGAGGTGCACGACGTGAGGATTGAGGACCCTGGCCAGGGCTTCTACGTAGCGCAGCAACCGGAAATCCCAGCGAGCCCCACCGACGATGTGCACGGAGCCATCGGTGGTGGACACGGCGGAAGAGCACACGACGGCCACTTCCACGCCCCTGTCGGAGAGGCGGCGCGAGAGGTGATGGGTGTAGTCGCCGACGCCGCCTATGGACGGAGGATACTCCGGTGAGATCAGAAGGAGCCGGCCCCAGCCCCCCCTGCCTGCGCCGGCCTCAGGCAATGGGGTCTCGCCGAACGATCCAGCCTTCCCGGGCCTCAACCACTCAGGGGCGGACCGCGCGACCCAACACGGAGAGGTAAAGGGCAATTCGATCGCGACGCAGGCGGGGCCGGTGGCCAAGGGCGAGCTTCGCGGCGTCCTCCAGGGTTCGAAGGACGTAGCTGAGAAGGAGACCGGCATGAACGCCCCATGCGGCGAGGGAGCTGTAGTGTTTTTGGCAGAACGCCCGCTTGCTGCGGAGGAAGTAGAGGTGTGCCTGGCGAGGCTCCTGGGCGCTGCTGGCCCCGCCGTGGTGGACGGCCCTGGCAGAGGGAACATAGAGCGTGCGCCATCCCGCGCCACGGGCGCGAAGGAACCAGTCGACTTCTTCGAAATACATGAAGAACCTCTCATCGAAAACGCCGACGGGCGAAAGCAGGGGCACCAGGGTCGGGTCCTCCCGAGGCGGGGAAGGCGCGCCCGACCGCTCCATAGGATCCACGGGGCGCATCAGGGCTATCCTCCTGACCAAGAGGCAAGCACCGACCAGCCAGTCGACCTCATGCTCCTCATCTGGTGGGAGGTCCTGGCAGTAGTAGCGTCGGAGGTGGTTGAGGTTCGGGAAGTGATCTTGGATGAAGGTACTCTCGATGAGCGCGGTCGCGAAGGTGGGAAAACGGCGGCGGGTTGGCTGCGGGTGGCCGTTGCTGCCCAGAACGAGAGGACCCGCTGCCGCCACGCCCGGGTGCGCTTCCAGGACCCGGGCGAGGATCTCCAGGGCCCCAGGGAGCAACTCGGCGTCGGGATTAAGCAGGAGGACGGCGTCCGCCGTGGTTCGGGCCAGGCCCTGGTTGCAGCCTGCCGCGAACCCGCGGTTCTCCTGGTTGGCGATGAGGTGGACCTGAGGGTAGGCGTTGCGAAGCCAGACAGCGGTGCCATCGGTGGAGGCGTTGTCGACCACGATGACCTGGCCCAGCAGGACGCCCTCCCCTTGGTCGGCCGCGACAAGGGAGCCCAGGCAGCGGTCCAGATACTTCTGGACGTTCCAAGACACGATGACGGCGTCGGCGATGAGGGCCATGGCGGTGGCTATTGTGGCTATTATAGTATGCTTGGGCGTGGCTGGTGCCGAGCCTTGGCCCGCAGCTCGGTGATGTTTGGAGTTTAGGTTTGATGACCAGTGACGATATCCGGGAGGCATTCCTGGCGTTTTTTGAGGCCAGTGGGCATCAGCGGGTGCCCAGCTCGTCCCTGATCCCGCGGGCTGACCCCTCTCTGCTCTTCGTCAACGCGGGGATGGTTCAGTTCAAGGACGTGTTCCTCGGGCGAGAGACGCGACCTTACACCCGGGCGGCGACTTCCCAAAAATGCGTCCGGGCGGGTGGAAAGCACAACGACCTGGAGAACGTGGGGCGGACCGCGCGCCACCACACCTTCTTCG
>CAZPYZ010000369.1:0-2765 GCA_964590215.1 uncultured Dehalococcoidia bacterium
CTTTGAAGGTCTCCACTGGCCCGCCCGGCGCCCGGGTTGGGAAAGCCGCTTGGGGATGAACCATGACGTCCAGGGGGCCACGCCCTGGCACGGGAACTGCGAATGGGGGAATGAGCTCCTTGGGTCCGCCGAAGGGGGCTTGAATGGCAGGCGCCTGAATTGGGGCTCCCGCGGCGAAGGTCACCGTGTGGATTTCGTCGGTCTCCGTCTTCCAGGTGACGGTGTCACCCGCCCGAACCCGCAGGTTCCTCGGGAAGAAATCCATGAGCTGCTCGGTGTCCTGTCCGCTTCCGACCAGCGCGTTCAGCGTCCTGGGCGGCTTGGCCTGCTCCGCGCAGGCGCTGAGAGCGAACCCCAGCAAAGACAATCCGGCCATCAAGCAAAGCTCTTTCATACCTGCCTCAGAGCACAACGGGTCCTGAATGGCCCGCGGCCCAGCCCCGGGTATCCAGGGGAACGGCCCGCGTCAAGCGAAAGGTGAGGGGATGTCCCGCCACCTTTGAGTCAGCGGCATCCGGGGGCGTCACGTACCGCGGCTGCACGATGATGGTCCCCTCCATCCCCTCTTTCACATGGATGCCACAGAAGTACTTGAAGGTGCCCGGGGTCTCGAAGGTGAGGGCGAAGGTGCTCCCAGGGCCGGGGAAGGTCCCGATGGTGCCCGAGTTAAACACCTTGGTGGGGTCGAAGACCGCGGCCGGGCGGGCAGGAGTGAAGATGGCTGGGTTGCGGATTACGCGGCTCGAACCGTCGGCTTGTCGCTCGGGCAAGAAGCGCTCTGGCGGTGGCGGCGTCGGGACGAAGGTGACGCTGTGGAAGAACCGGGACTCCCAGATGACGGTGTCGCCCGCCTGGATGGTCACTTCCTTCGGGAGGAACTCCACGAGCTGCACCCGACCGTCGTTGATGTCGGTCAAGCTATTGCCTGCCAGCACCCGCCACAGCCTGGCGTTGTTGGGCCCGGGCTGGCTCCTTGCCTCTCGGCCTTGAGCCCGAGCCTGCTCGATGAGATCCATCAGCGCCTTCTGCTCCGCCTGGGCCTTCCTATCGATCTCGGCCTGGTCGGGCACGTCCGTGCCGATGGCGGGCACCACGTCCACCGTGCCCCGCATGCCGAATTCCTGGTGGACGAGACACAGGTACTGGAAGGTGCCGGGCGTGTCGAACCTCACTGAGAAGGTCTGGACCGGGGGTGTGCCGGGTATGAGAGCCTCCTTGGTCATCCGCCCCGAGCTGATAAAGCCCGTGCCGCTGTAGGTCTCCGCCGGCGCGTCGGGCTTTCTGGTGGGGAAGATCTGCTCGGGGTTCAGCATGGTCAGCCCCTGGGGCCCGCCCGGCACCGGCACGAAACCGCGGGGAATCAGCTCACCCGGAGGGGCCGCGGCGCTGGGGATCGAGGAGCTTGCCGGCTTGATCCCCGCCGTGAACGAGACCGTGTGGTCGAGGTCCCCGCTCAGCTTCCAGTTGATGGTGTCCCCCACGCGGATGCGCACCTTCTCCGGAAAGAAGGCCAGGGGCGCCACGGTGTCCTGCCCCCGCCGGCCAGCACGTTGACGGTCCTGGGCGGCTCCGGCGCGGGTGCGGCCTGCTGCGCGCAGGCCGGCAGGGCGAGACTCAGGGATAGGACCGTCAGCGCCCACCACCATCGTTTCATGGGACCGACCTCCTTTTCAGAACCCGCCGCCGCGAGTAGTGGAGCCGCGCCCTCGTCGCGGTGAGTACTTTACCACCTCCGCTGTCTAACGAATACGCCGCCAGTTACGGCTCATGCCTCGTCCACTCGTAATGCCCAGGCGTGCAAAAGCCATTGGGGGAAGCGCGGCCTCAGGACCGCGGCTGCACGATGACAGTCCCCTCCATGCCAACATCCCGGTGGATCAAGCAGACGTACTTGAAGGTTCCCGGCTCCTCGAACATCAGCGTCCAGCTGCCCCCATTCCTGGAGGTGGGGCTGATGTTCCCGGAGGCGTACAACTTCGCGGGTTCGAAGACGGCCGACGGCTTGGCAGCCTGCTCGACCTCGCGGTTTCTGAGCAGCCAGGGCCGGCCGTCGGGCTGGGGCTGCGCAATGATCTCCTCCGGGAACGGGGGCGCGGGAACAAAGGCAACCACATGGCCGGACGAGGCGCTCCACACCACCGTGTCGCCGGACTTGATGGTCACCTCTTTGGGCAGGAACTCGAAGCTGAGGGACCGGCGGTCGCCGGTCTGCCGGTCGATGTTGCCGGCCCGGATATACCAGGTGCTGGTGCCGTTGGGGCCGGGGTCCCTGCGCGCCTGCTTGCCCTCCTCGTTGGCCGCTTTCACCTTGGCCAGAAGGTGCTCCATCTCCCCCTTGGCCCGGGCGTCCATCTCCGCCTGGGAGGGCACATCGGTGGCGGTACCCTCCACCACTTCCACGGTGCCCCTCATCAGCAAACCGTGGATGGCACAGACGTAGTTGTAGACACCTGGCTTGGCGAAGGTGAGGGAGAAGCTATCGATGGCGGCGACACCGGCGGCCTGCGGTCTGTTCCTGATGAGTCCCGAGTGCACATAGGCCGTGCCATCGTACGTCTCGATGGGGGCGCCCGGCTGGCGGGTGGGCCACACCATCTCCGGGTTCCGCATCTCCTGGCCGGGCTCTCCCCCGGGCACCTGGATGTTGGTGGCAGGGCCGAACTCGTCCGGTCCGCCGCCGGGGAGGGGGCGCGCCTCCTTTGGTTTGTAGCCGGCCGGCACGAAGGTGATGGTATGGTTCTGGAAGTCGTTGTTGTTTTTCCAGG
>CAZPYZ010000369.1:2865-4945 GCA_964590215.1 uncultured Dehalococcoidia bacterium
AGCCGGGCTGGTGCGCGAGAGCGCTCGTACGCCCCCGAAGCTGGCTTCCAGCCCCCCGGCTTGAGCTGCTACCCACCCCTCTACGCGCTGTTGGGCCCACCCGGGTGGGGAAAGGATGGTGGTGGTGCCCGCCAGGTGCAGGCCGATAGGGCGCTGAGCCTGGTCCGCCACTGTCACCAGCCACGCCAGCATACCCTCCAGGCTCCCCAGCTCCTCTACCAACCCGTGTAGCACAGCCCCGTGGACCACGGGCAGGGCGACCGTTTGCGCCATGCTCTCCACTATCCTGCTGTAACTGAGCATCAACGGGGGCTCCCATACGCGGTTAAAGCTTTCAGGCGACTTAACGCAAAATTTGTTCGCGGTCTGTGCGCAGCGATTAGTGCCGGGACAGTCCCTACTCACTACGTCCTACGCACCACTCACCGGCCCGAACCGGACAGCGGCCTTTCAGGTTCGCCTACCCACGCGGTGATATCACGGCACGTACTGGAAGTCTGGACGGTTCCGGCCGTCAGAAACAGAGCCCCGGGGTTATAGTTGGCTAGCCGCGAGGCTAGAAACCGACCATGGGGCGGTGGTGGGAGCTCAGGGAACTATCTCCCTGGCTTCAGTGACAGGGCTTCATGCGCCTCCGGCGCGGCCCTCAGCCTAACCCGTCTTTCACAGGGACGGGGGATTTCATGAGGGAGGTCCCGAAGCACGCCGAGGCTCGTCCTTTGCGAGGCTGAGTAGGATGGGCGAAGGGCTCCCGCCGGGGGCCTCCGGCTCAGGGGCCTCCGGGCCGAACCCTGCGTGGACCGCGAGGATCGCCGCCTGGGCCCGGTTCTCGACCGCCAGCTTTTCGGTAATGCGCCGAACCGTCGCCTTCACCGTGGCCACGCTATAATGGACGCGCGCGGCGATCCCGCGATTGCTCAGGCCCATCACGATGAGCCGCAGCACTTCCCGTTCCCGCTCCGTCAGGGCTGCCAGCCGGGCCCTGGCCTGGCCGTTCTCTTTTGCCCCATTCACTACATGGCTGAGGAGGCTGGAGTCCAGGGCAGCGCCGCCGTTCATCACCAGCCTCACGGCGTCCAGGAGCACTGGGGCCGCGGCGCCCTTGAGGAGATAGCCGGACGCGCCCGCTTCCAGTGCCGACACCAGGTACTGCCGGTCCGGGAAACTGGTCAGGATGACGACCGCGGTCGAAGGGACAGCCCTCTTGATGAGCCGGGTGGCGGTGATGCCATCCATGTCCGACATGCGGACATCCATGAGCACAACGTCCGGGCGGAGCCGTTTCGCCAGCGCTACCGCCTCGCCACCGCTGCCCGCCTCCGCCACCACCTGTACCTGTGGACTCCGCAAGATGGCCCGCAGCCCTCGTCTGACCACGGGGTGGTCGTCCACAATGAGCAGCCGCGCGGGCGAGCCCTGGTGGGCCTCCTGCTCGCTGGCCGCTATGTCGTAAACAGGTTGCTCCATTGGCTTAACTCTCCCCTCTAGCTGTGTCGGCATCTGAGAGACGCAATCGGGATTGTCGGCGACGCAACGGACAGAGACAACGGGAATTTTCCCAGGAAATTCTCAAAAAAACTCGCGTGGCCGGGTTGTCGGGCGTCTTTGCCGGGCCGCGCCGGCCTAGCCCGAGCGAGGGAAGGCCCCACCAAGGAGAGCTAACCCGATCTCGGCTCCCATCGCGCGACCGGCCTCTGGGCGACCTGGTCTCGACGGCAGCGTTCGTGCTCGGTGGCAACATGGGATGAACCACCCTACTCGGCTGGGCCATCCGTCGCTGCTTCGGCCTTCGGCGCGCCGGGGACCAGAGGGACCTCCACCCGCACTGCTGTCCCGCGCCCGGGGCTGCTGCTTAGCTGAAGCGTTCCACCCATGAGAGCCGCCCGCTCCCGCATGGTCAACAATCCCAGATGGCCGGCTTCCTCCCCGTGATAGCCCTCGCCCTGATCCGAGAGTCCGGTGCCCCAGTCCCTGACCTCCAGGGCCACCTGCGTCTGGCCCTGGAGCAGGCTCACCAGGATACGCTCGCTTCCGGAGTGCTTCAGCGCGTTGGTCACCGCTTCTTGGGCGATGCGGAACA
>CAZPYZ010000370.1:0-4927 GCA_964590215.1 uncultured Dehalococcoidia bacterium
GGGGGTTTGGGCCCTGGGCAATGCTTTCAAGAGAACACCTCCTCTCCCTGTATCTGCCGGCGATAACCCTGTCCTTGGGTCAGAGCATGGTGGCGCCGGTGATCCCGGTGCTGGCCCGGGAGTTCGACGTGAGCTTTGGGACCGCCTCCCTGGTGCTGGTCGCGGGGCAGGCCGGCGCGCTCGCTTTCACCTTCCCCGCAGGCTACCTCATGGACCGAGCGGGCCGTCGCCCCGTGCTGCTGGCGGGACCGCTCTTGGCGGGTGTCTTCTCTTTGCTGACCCCTTTTGCGGGATCCTTCACGGAGTTGCTCGTTTACCGCTTCGTCGCAGGGGGCGCGGTGCAGCTCTGGCAGCAGGCGCGCCTCGCGGTTATCACCGACACCGTGGCTCACGACCAGAGGGCAAGGCAGATTAACTGGATGATGGGGATGGCCCAGGGCGGGCACCTCTTTGGTCCCTCAGTGGGCGGGTTCCTGGCCGCAGGGTTCGGCCTGTGGGTTCCCTTCGCTTTTCACGCCGCGCTGTCGCTGGTCTCCCTGGTCCCCAGCTTCATGCTGATCCAGGAGACAGCGCCTGGGAAACGCCGCCTGCGGCCGGGGGAAGCCCAGGATACGCCGGACCTGGGCTGGGCCAGGTTGTTCGCCATGATGTTCACGGGGCAGATGATGCTGTTCCTGCTGGTGAATTTCTGCGCGTCGGTCAGCCGCGGCGGCTGGGACCAGGGTTCCCTTAGCCTCTACGCCGTCTACGCCTACGGCATCGGGCCAGAAACCCTGGGAGTCCTCAACACGGTTTCCGCCTTGGCTGGTCTACCGACGCCCTTCATCACGGGCTACCTCATGGACCGGTACAGCCGCAAGGCCGTGATCGTCCCCAGCTACGCGATCTACGGGATCTCGATGGTGTTGGCGGCCATCACGGCGTTCCTCGCAGTCGCGTTTCTCCCCTTCGCTCTGACCTACGTGTTTGTTCAGGCATGTCTCGGCACGACGAGCGGAACGATGCAGATCCTGGGTGCGGACCGGGCGCCGGCCTTCGCCCGCGGCCGCTTCTTCGCCATCTGGCGGTTGGTCGGGCAGCTGGCCTCGACGGTCAGCCCCGCGCTGTTCGCGCTGGTGGCAGAGGTCGGGAGCTACGGCGCGGCGTTCCTCGCGCTGGCGGCGTTCGCCGCCGTGGTCCCGGTCGTGGTCGCAGGTCCCCTTCGGGACGACAGCCGCGCGCCGGTGGCGACAACGCCGAAATCGCGGGTGGTTTAGAATGCCCTCAAGAGGCTTCCTATGACCCAGCAGCGATGGACCATTTACCACCTCGAGGCCATGCCCGATGAGCCCGGCAAGCGCTACGAGATCATCGATGGGGAGCTCCATGTGACGACCCAGCCATCCATTGAGCATCAAATCGTGTGCGGCCATGCTGTCAGGCACCTGGGCAATTGGAGCGAAGAATCCGGGGCAGGTGTGGTCGTCCTCGCTCCCGGGGTGATCTTCGCTGTAGACGATGCCGTGGCCCCGGATGTGGTCTGGGTAAGCAGGGAGCGGTTCCCTGGAATCACGGGCGAGGATCACAAATTTCATGCGGCACCCGATCTGGTAGTCGAGGTACTCTCGCCCGGCGCCGAGAATGAGCGCCGGGACCGCGAGATCAAGTTGCTTCGGTACAGCCTCTACGGCGTGCGGGAATACTGGATCATCAACTGGCGGGCCCGGGAAGTTACGGTTTACCGTCGGGAGGGGACTGGACTGCAGCTTGTCGCGACGCTTGGGGAAACGGACCAACTCGAATCGCCCCTGCTGCCCGGTTTTGGCCGACCTGTCAGCAGCCTCTTCACCGACCTGCCGGCGTCGTAGCGGCGTCCCGACCCGACGGCGTCAGTCGTCAGCCGCCCATCCCGCCTCAAACATAGGCGAGGCCCCGGGGCGGTCGCAGGAATCCAAGCGCGCGTACGTCCTCGTACCAATAGGCGAAGGGAGGATACCCGGTGTAGGAGCCGCCGCCTATGACCCGGCAGGCCCGCTCCGCTACAGTTGGGGCCGGCAGTAACCCTGTTCGCTGCCCGCACCTTAGCACCAAATAACCACTACACTTTCTCGCTTTAGCATGGTAGAACTAGACGATAAGATGCATGGGTTATCTCGTGACAGTCCCTTAGAGCGCCGCGTCTACAGGGATCCGGACATCCGGGAAGGCCACGGGTGACACTACGTCTCCCCGTCCGTAGACGCGCATACTGCGGTAGCCCTCCGGGCTGGGTTCTGTGTAGACGTACACCCGGTCCGTCCTGAGATCCCAGATCCACGCCTCAGGAAACCCCTCGCGGGCGTACCGGGGGATCTTGATGTCACCATCATAGGCCAGCGTTGAATCCGACACCTCAATGATAAGGAACACCTCTTGAGGGGTGGGGTGGCTTTCGCCGTACGTGTCGGCCCGTGGGCGCACCACGGCGAGATCGGGTTCCGGCTCTGTATCTGCAGAGAGCCGGACCGGCAGCCCCAGTCGAACAACCGCTCGGCCCGCTGACTGTTGCA
The DNA here is from genome assembly GCA_964590215.1 of uncultured Dehalococcoidia bacterium. Taxonomy (GTDB): domain Bacteria; phylum Chloroflexota; class Dehalococcoidia; order SHYD01; family SHYD01; genus CAZPYZ01. The sequence goes on from CAZPYZ010000370.1 coordinate 2,529, forward strand.
CGAACAGCTCATTCTGTACCGTGACGCACTTAGCGTGGCGGGTCCCGATGGGCGACATGACGATGATCTCTCCTTCCCAGAGTTCGACCGGGTCGTCGTCCATCAGGATGCCGGCGTCCACCATTCGGTAGTACTCGTCGACGTTGAACCGGTACCTCGTGGGGGCTGATACCGCAGCCATCTCAGCTCTCATAGCGCGTCCAGTATACCCGCCCCGCCAGCGCCGCTGCTGCGCCGGCTCAGTCGAACGGGGATGGCGGATGGGTAACCATCCCTTCCTTGTCCTGCGCCTGGCATAGCATTGCCCTGTCGAAGACAGCCTCTACCGGAAGCTCCAGGGGTCCGGCGGCTCCAGGAAATCGGCCGGGTCTTCGCCCCGGGGGATGAGGAGGGCGCCGACCAGCCGGGCGACCGTGTTGCCGATGTTTTTGGTGGTAACCTGCTCGCCCACCTGCTCCACCCAGAAGCTGCCGGGACCCTGGGTGCGGGTCACGCCGTTGGTGGTGTGGGCCAGGGTGCCCTCGAGGACGTGGACCATAACGGGACCTGGGTGGTGATGGAGGGCGGTTTTGCCGCCGGGCTGGAACTCCGCCTTGAGGAAGATCATGTCGTAGGGACCACGCCCCAAGCCCGCCAGGTCTTCGCTTTCATAGGCGGTGGCTAAGGTGATGGCTGGAGGCGCGGCAAGAGGGGCACCCCGCTGTGCCGCCGGGGCGAGGGTGAACTGCAGCCACCCGGCGGGCGTATCGGTGCGGTTTGCATTCAGGAAGGGGGTCCCAGCCTTGATGAAATGAGCGACGCCTGCACTGTAGGACGCCGTGACGCCGTCCTGGCCGAAGTGGCGCGTCCCTTCTGTCATGTAGATCATCCTGGGGATGGGTCCGCCCGGGTTTGTCTCCTCGAACTGCGCTGCGATAGCGACGTCCAACACTCGCCACAGCAAGGGGACCTGCGGCAGCGAGTCTACGGGACCCGTCGCCATCGGGGCGAAAGTGACGGAGGGCAGGACCCTGACCGCGCCCGAGATGGCGCTGGCGTCGCTCGGTCTTAGCCAGTGGACCCACGCGTGAACGCCAGGCGCGGTGTCCGCGGAGAGCCGCACCCGGTACGTGAAAGGCCCGGCGCTGCTATAGGGGGCGATGCCTTCGCTCAGCCAGGTCGCGTTATCGCCCTCAACGGACCGAAACCCGCTCCGGGCGGGGTTCGGTCCCGGCCCAAGGAACGTGGTGCCGGCAGGGATGCCCGCGGCCAGGAAGATGTCTCTGATCTCCTCCGGCCCGGCATTCTTGAGGGTGACGCTGTACGTCGCGGTTTCGCCTGCACGGCTGACGGCCATAGTCACCGTCAAGCGCGCATGCTGCGAAGCCAGCACCGTCTCCGGTGACGCCGGCTCTGGGGTCCTGCCGCCCTCCCTCGCCGAGACAGTCTCGTTGGCGAGCAGCACCACCAGGCAGGACGCGAGCGCGCTAAGTCGAACCGCAGTGAGCTTCATTGGGGACCTCCTGCGCACCTAAAATCGCGCCATTATAGCGCGGGGCCCTGCTACGCAAGCCGCCCTAACCTGAATCCTGAGTACAATCACGGACAACGCCACCGGGCGACAGAGGCTGACATGCTGGTACTGGATGAAGCGGCGGTGCGGAGGTACCTGCACCTGGAAGAGCTCATCCCCGCGATGGAGCGGGCGCTCGCGGACCTGTCCACGGGTAAAGTGGTGCAACCGGTGCGGGTGGTGTTGCCGGTAGCTGAACATGGGGGATTTTTCGCGCTAATGCCGGCCTACTTGGGTAAGCGGAGCGCCTACCCTCACCCTGGCCCTCTCCCTCAAGGGAGAGGGGAGGAAGGGCGCGCGCTCGGCGTGAAGCTGGTGACGCTGTATCCCGACAACAAGGGCGTGCCCACCCATCACGCGGTCATCCAGCTCTTCAAGCCGGAGACGGGGGAACCCCTGGTGATGATGGACGGGCGTCTGATCACGGAGGAGCGGACGGCGGCGGTCTCTGCGGTGGCGACTCGTCTGCTCGCCCGGCAGGACGCATCTGTCCTCGCCCTCATCGGCTCGGGTGTCCAGGCGCGCAGCCACCTGAAGGCGCTGCGGCTGGTCCGTGATTTTACGGAAGTCCGGGTATGGAGCCCGCGCCATGCGGCCGAGTTCGCCCAGGAGTTCGGGGTCCGGGCGGCGGCTTCTGCCGAAGAGGCGGTACGGGGAGCGGATGTGGTGGTCACGGCGACGACCTCCCAGACCCCAGTGCTGAAGGGCGAGTGGCTCTCGCCAGGCGTTCACATCAACGCGGTGGGCGCCCCGCGGCCTGAGTGGCGGGAGCTGGACGGCGAAGTGCTGCGGCGCAGCCGCCTGTACGTGGACTCCCGAGAGGCGGCCCTGGCCGAATCTGGAGACG
>CAZPYZ010000371.1:0-4922 GCA_964590215.1 uncultured Dehalococcoidia bacterium
TCCCAGCACGGTCCCCGGCATCGTGACCAGCCTCGGCCTGCTCTGGCTGTTCATCGGCACGCCGGTGTTCAGGCCGCTTTACGGGACCATCTGGATCCTGATCATCGCTTTGGGCATCGCCGGGATGACCCTCGGCGTGCAGCTCATCAAAGCCGCGCTGCTGCAACTGGGCACGGAGATGGAGGAAGCGTCCTGGGTGTCGGGCGGAGGCTGGCTATTGACCCTGCGCCAGGTGCTGGTGCCGCTCATAGCGCCCACCATGGCGGTGGTGGCGCTGACCAACTTCGCCGCCGCGGTCTCCGCAGTCAGCTTGGTGGCCTTGCTCGGCTCCTCCAGCAACAAACCCTTGTCACTGCTGCAGTTGGAGTACATGGACACCGGGCTCTTCGAGCCGGCCTCCGTCATCGGGATCATCATCTTCGTCGTCACCGTCATCGCCGCGGTCCTGGCCCGGATTATCGGCCTCCGCGCCGGTGTCGGCCGCTTTGGCGGTGGCACCGCCTCATCGTAGCCACGCCCGTAGCGCGGGGGCTTGTCCAGGCTTGTCCCCCGCATCTCCGCCCTTCGGGCCACAAGGACCCGCTCTACGACGGTTCGGGCAGCTCGTTCCACGTGCCTCTAGTACAATCTCGTCGCAGCCACGCCCGTAGCGCGGGGGCTTGTCCCCCGCATCTCCGCCCTTCGGGCCACAAGGACCCGCTCTACGGCGGTTCGGGCAGGTCGTTCCACGTGCCTAGTACAATGGACGCCTGAACTAACCTTGGAGGAGATCCATGACCCAGCAGATCCGGGACGTTCATGTCGAACCAACGGGGGACGACAAGGCTGGCCCCCTCTACTACCACCTGCCTGCATCGCCTTGGGAGCGATGGGTGAAGCAGCAGGGCATCCCCGTCTTCGAGGACGTCGGCTGCTACGACTGCCGGCAACTGCCGCGGCAGCCCTGGGCGTGGATGGGGGGCAAGGCCACCTTCATCCAGACCTCCGGTACCCAGAACCGGACGGGGATGTTCGTCCTCGAGGTGCCGGGACGGGGCGCCACCAACCCCATCAAGCACATGTACGAGGAGCGCTACGTGGTGCTGGAGGGCAGGGGGACCACGGAGATCTGGACGGATACCTACAAGACCCCGAAGGCCTTCGAGTGGCAGCAGTGGAGCTGTTTCGCCATCCCGCTGAACTGCTCCTTCCGCATGGTCAACGCCAGCTCGGAGCCGGCGATCCTCATCGCGGTCAACATGGCGCCGGTCATCTTTAACCAGTTCCAGGACGAGCAGTTCATCTTCAACAACCCCTTCGAGTTCCGCAGCCGCTACCGGCCCGACGAAGACTACTTCAAGCCCCAGGAGCAACTGAGCACTCAGATAGAGGGGCGGGCGATGCTGAAGTCCAACCTCATCCCCGACGTCGCGAACGCCTATCTTCCCCTGGACAACAATCGCGGCCCGGGCTATCGCTGGTTCGCGCCTTCTCAGGCGGGGAACACCATGCTGGAGGGGTTCGTCGCCCAGTATCCCACCGGCCGCTACTCCAAGGCCCACTACCACGAGTCCGGTGCGGTGCTGGTCTGCCTGGCAGGAAAAGGCTACAGCTACACTTGGCCCAAGGACCTGGGGAGCCAGCCGTGGGTGGGAGGGTTCTCGGACCAGGTGAAGCGCCAGGACTACGGCCCCGGCGGGATGATCAGCGCCGCGCCTGGCGGCGGCAACTGGTTCCACCAGCACTTCGCCATTAGCAAGGGCCCCTTCCGGGTGTTCAACTACACCGGCGGGGTCCGGGGCATCCGGCCCGGCGCCCGTGAGGGGGAGCAGATCGCCGGTATCGGGGCCGAGATCGGCCAGGGCGGCCGGGCACTCGCTTATCATGAGGAAGACCCCTACATCCGGGAATACTACAAGTCCCGGCTGGCGGAAGAAGGCGCCGTCTTCGACATGCCCGAAGAGGTGTACAAGGGCCCGAGCAACCTCAAGGTCGGCTACGACTAGTGGGTCGCTGGCCAGCGAGCGGGACGGCGTGGCAAGGTTCGTAGTACGCGCTTCAGCGCGAAAGGGTGGCGGGGACGCCCACCAGCGCGGCAACTGACCCCACTAGACGAGGCATGAGGTACGAGGGTTCATTCTTGATACCTCATGCCTCGTGCCTGGTTTGGAGGGGCAGGCGTGCGAAGCCCGAGCGAGATAGCGGGCTTTCTCATCAAAAGCCCCGTGAGAGGCGCCATAGCTATCGCCCTCCTGAGCGAAGGACCGCTGTCGGAGGATCGGATCCTGCTCAATGTCGCGGCACAGCTTGCGGGCTTGATCAAAGCCGGCATCGTACCAGTACAGAACGGTGGAGTCCACCGTCTGAATCGAGGCTACGATCATGGCGTCCCCGAAATCGATGTTGCCGGCGCCGTAGTGGGAGAGGGCCAGTAACAGCACTGATTTGTTACGCACCCGAAAGTTCGGGAGTGCCACCAGGGGTCGTAGCAGTTCCGCAACCTCATGCCTGGGCACGTGGTACAACCGGGAAGAGGAGAGGACGTAAACCCGCGCCGGCAATGACGGTGTCGGGAGCCGCTACGCGAAGGTTCCCTGCCTCCACCCGCTCAAACCCTGTCAAGCCCCAAACGGCTTGCTAGGAAGCCCCAACCGGCAGGTCCTCCGAGAGGTCATGAGATACTAGGCTTGCCTACCAAGGAGGTGAACCAGGATGCAGATGCAAGAACGCCAGGCGGAACTAGAAGGCTTCAAGCGGGACGCTCAGTACTACGAGGCACACCGCCAGGATTTGCTGGGTAAGTACCCCGAGCAGTGGGTGGCCATCTTTAATGAGGAAGTGGTCGGCACCGCGCCGGACTTTGACCAGCTACTCGATAACCTCGAGGCAAAACACATGCCGGTGGGCAAAGTGTTCGTGGAACACCTGACCAGTAAGGACGAGCTGCTCATTCTCCCAGCGTGATACGAGGCCACTTTGCCACCATCGCAACCAGGAAACGGCCAGTCGTCGAGGCCGTCTTTGCTTTTCCTACGCTGGGTCACAGGACATTCCGCACCCGCCTCCTGGTAGACACCGGAGCTGACCGCACTATTGTTGCCCCATTGGATGCCGACCGACTGCAACGGGACTTGGGTATCGACATCACCACCCTACCCCAAGGCGACCCAATCAGAGGCGTTGGCGGGCAAACGCCTACCCGCGTCATCCAGGCACTGCTCACTATGGAGGGCTCCTCCGTGTCTCTGACGCTGCCTATCCTGGAAGCGTCCCCATCACTCCTCCCTATCCCGTCCCTCCTGGGCCGCGACATCATCTCTCGCTTCGCCCTCATCGTAGAGGAGCGAACCAGCCGCGTGCTTCTGCTCGACCCGGATGAGGCCGACGCTCTCAACCTTCCCTAAACCCTGACCCAGCACAGGCACACATGGACCAACACCAAGCCGGCCGCGGGCTCGGGTTCGCGTTGGCCAAAGACCACAGGGACGTTCCCTGCAACCACGGCTCCTTGCTCTGATCCAGGGCGCTTAACGCGCAGCCTGGGCTCCAGTCGCCGTCGTTGCCCCATCCCCCCCAACCAGGGCTTTGCCCTCTGGCGTCAAGACCAGGCGGCGTGCGTGAGCATAAACCCCCCACCCTTCCCCTTTCCCTCCCACCGCTGCAGCCCGGCCCGTGACCCCGTACAATAACTGCATGATCAAGCCCTCAAAGACCAAGAGGATACCGGCAACAGACGTCCCGAGGCATTGGGCGCAGTTGCTGGATCAGCTCTCGGACGGCGACACCCGCATAATCGTCGAGCAAGACGGCTCACCCATCGCTGCAATCGTCTCAAAGCAAGATCTGGAGTCCCTGAAACGGTCCGATGAACTGCGGATCCGCGCTCTCGAAGCGGTTCAAAGCATGCGCACCGCCTTCGCCGATGTTCCAGATGAAGAGCTAGAACGCCAGATCAACAAGGCCCTTGCGGAAGTCAGGGAGGAGAATCGCCCACGTGCGCCCGGCTCCACCGGAGCGTGATCGCGGCTCTTGACGCGAATGTTCTGGCGTCAGCCGCAGTGCGCAGTCAACGCTTGGCTCCTCCCGCCGCCATTTGGGACATCTGGAACGCTCACCAAGCTTTTACCCTTGTCGTTTCTCAACACGTGGTCGATGAGGTGGAACGGACTCTACGAAAACCATATTTTGCCAGTCGGCTCGGCCCCGTTGAGGTGGCGACCTTCCTGAGCACGTTGCACACAGCCCTAATGACACCCATCGCCGCGCAAACCACCGGTGTCGCGACCCATCCCGAGGATGACCTCGTCCTCGCCACCGCCCTCTCAGCGAACGCCGATTACCTTGTCACCGGCGACCTCAAACTCCAGGCCCTCGGGGCCTACCAAGGCGTCACCATCCTCAGCCCGCGAGCCTTCCTGGACGTTCTCATGGAACAGGGCTACCAGCCTTAGGGGTCATGCACCGCTATCCAGACACTTCATAATGGCGCGATGAACCGGCGGACACAGAACCGGCGCGACTTCGTGCTGTCCACAGTTGACGGGACGAATGGCAGTCGTCACCGGGGCTTGTCCCCCGCCTTGGGGGGGCGTTGCCAGAGGTGCCGTTCTGAGGTTCTCGAAGGGCCCTCGAAGGCCGGGGGGCACGGAATTCCTTCCCCTTCCTTGACTCCTCAAACGTGAACGGTTGCCCGGCCTCCAGTACGTTTCACTGGCGCATCGGTCTTGACGTACAATTACGTAATTTGGTGGGTTTGGCATGCCGAGGTGAGTGCAAGGAGGGCGCTATGCCTAAACCAATCTGGTCCATGGTCGTCATCGGCGCGCTCGCGCTCGCATGCGGACCTGCACAGCAGCAGCCGGCCGCAACAGGAGCAGGCCCGGCGCAGCCCCGCTACGGCGGCACCCTGAACCTGGCCGCCGAGAACGACCCCTTCGACTGGG
>CAZPYZ010000372.1:0-4913 GCA_964590215.1 uncultured Dehalococcoidia bacterium
CCCGCACCGGGTAGGTCTTGGCCCGGACCTTGTCCCGGTACTGGCTCTCGGGGTCCTCGGCCTGCTCGTAGGGCTGCTCCAGGCAGCGGCCACTCTCGTCGAAAAGCCAGCCGTGATAGGCGCAGCGAAGGCCCGTGGTTTCGGGAACACCGTAGAGCAGGCCCATGCGGCGGTGCGGGCAGGTGGGTTCGATGAGGCCATAGGTGCCGGAGCGGTCCTTGTAGAGGACCAGGTCCTCGCCCAGGAGGCGAATGGGCATGGTGGCCCGGTCCACCAGCTGGGAGACGGCGGCGATGGGGTGCCAGTAACGCCGCATCAGGTCGCCCATGGGCGTGCCCAGGCCCACCCGCGTCAGCCGTTCGTTCTGTTCTTTGGTCAGCACTCAACGCCTCCTGAATTCGGTCAAGTAGCAGGAAAGAGTGTAGCATGCAGCTACGGCTCCGTCGTTGTCCGAGCGCATTAGCATTCCTGGCAACCCGTTGTGGGGCATGAACCCGCCCGCAATGGCGGCCTCCCATCTGGCCCATTACCATGGCGTGGCACCCGAGTTGATGAGAGAACGACTCCATCACCTCAAGGAGCGAGCAGGACTCGGTGCCACACAGCGTCGTGATCGGCCGCACGGGCGACGTCTATAATGAGCAAACAGGCGAATGGCTCGGCACCCTGACACAACCCTAGCCCAAAACGGCCCGATAGACTGGCGGCCAAATGCTAAATCGGACCACATTTTCGTGATCCTTCGCACCGACCGTTACCAGACAGAACCCCTTGTCACAGTCACGAGCGCGGTCTGGACCCGGGAGGCCGCCGAGGCAGAGGTCGCTCGGCTCAATGCTTTGAACGGACCAAAGGGTTGTGAGTACTCTTGGCAGATTGCCAGGCTGAGGCGCCCTTCCAACGCTAAGTCATCTAGACTAGGGTGCAGTAGCACCCCTACTGTCCCCGTCCCCTATCCCTGCCGGCGCCCGCACCCGCAGACGCTCGGCGAGGCCGGTCACTGCCTGGATCCATGCAGCGGCGTCCCCGCTGCCACCCCTGGCCCGTTCGACCTCCCGCGCCCAGCGCCCCTGGAGCATCGCGTAGCACACGTTCTGCGGACGCCAGAGGTCAACCTCCACCTTCGCCCGCTGGGCGAGCCCCACCAGCGCCTCCAACCGGCGTACCCGTTCCACGTCCCAAGGCGCCTGGGCTAGAGACCCGGCCTCCCGGCCGATGGCCAACCCCAATTCGAAGGCAAGGGTCTCCCCATGGATCGTGATGCCGCCAAGCCGGGCCTCCTCCATCACCGCCCATACGCGCTCAAGATCGGGTGGTACCTCGCCTAGCGCCTGCTGCAGGTCCCAGTCCAGCACGAACTCCGCCGCCATGGCGAGGCCCTTCGGTGGGGGGCTGCCCAGGCTCGCCAGGAACCGCAGCGTCGCCGCATGGTGCTGGTACACTTGCCGGAACGACCGCTCCACCTCCTCCCCTGTCGAAGCCAGCACCTGGTTCAGCACCTTCCGCTGCTCGTCTTTGAACAGTGTCCGCAGGGAATGCGTCGAGTACCCCAGATGCTTGTCGAAGAGGCGGATGACCTGCGCGAAGTCCGCTCGGTTGAACGCCTCCTTCGTCTGTTCTACCAGTTGCTGGTATCCCTGGAGCCCTCCGAATCGACGGACCCCGCAGTGGACATTGGGCCCGCCCATGTCCAGCACCCCGAACATCACCGTCGCGAACTCCCCCGTGACCGTCGACGTCACCCGCGCCCGCCCTAACAACAGCCGGGCCTCGCCGGCGTCCTCCCGCTCCCACGCCTCCCGTTCAGCGAGATAGCAGTAGATCTCAGTTTCGTCTCCGTACTCCTCGAAGAGCGAGCTGATGGCAAAGTGGGCTGCCAGCGCCAGTAGATCGACTCTTGCTGGCCGCACAAACTGTTCGTAGATAACGCGGCCGTTCGCCCGTTGCGGGTCGTTGGAGGGGGCACGCTCGAGGCGTCGCAGAAATTCTTCCTCGAGGCCCCGGTCCGGCACAGGCAAGAGTGCCCGCGCTCCAACGCTGGAGGACAGCTCTTCGACGAGATGGAGCGCCCGGCCTGCGTATCGCAGTACCTGGACTGCTTCAATGCCGGAGAGATCCTCGAAGAACCAGCCGCAGCTGGTATACATCAGGAGCGCGTTGCGCTGGAGCTCCAGGAGCTTCCACACCGTTGAAGCATCGCCTTGGTCCCGTCCTTCGACGGCGCGGGCCGCCAGGAACGCCCTCCGGTTTTCCAGAGAAGGGTCTAGCAGCACCGAGATGTAGGCATCGCGGGCCGCCCAGGGGTCCTTGAGCAGCCCCTCGGCGGCCCGCTCATACCGCGGCCTCAGCTGGTCTCGCAGCCAGTCGAGGGCTTCGCGCAGGGGCGCCCGCCACCTTTGGTGCCAATCTTCGTGGCTGCCCGGAGCGCAGCCACAGTCGCTGCGCCAGCGTTCGACGCCATGGGCGCAGCTCCAGGAGGTCAGGTCCGCGATCTGCGCTTCATGGGTTGGCGGACAGTGTTTCAGGAACTCCCCGTAGTTGGTGAGTGCGACGTCCTCCTGACTCTCGATAACCTGTAGGGCGTAGGCTAGGGCCATCTCGCCATACCGGTGGTGGTGTCCATAGGTCTCACCGTCCGAAGCCACGTGGACCAGCCGTGGCGTTGCTCGAGCGGGAGGGAACGCCCAGAGGAGCTGCAGAGCGAAGTCCCCACCGTTCCGCAGCAACCCCTCGAAGGCGATGGCTCGGGACACGGGGCCGTTGTAAAAGAAGACGGCGATGGTCCGCCCGGACGGGAGGGAGACGCGGTAGGGCATACTCACGTCCAGTCCATGGCCCCCGGGGGTCTGGCGCCAGGCGCCGTCACTCATCTCCCCTCCCGGTGGCAGAGGAGATCCGGCGATGGGCCGCACCCCTTTGGCCTGATGGGGCGCCAGAATCGTGAACCGGATTCCATGCTGCGCCAGCACGTCCAGGGTGGCCAGGTCCACCGCGGTCTCGGGGAGCCACATCCCCTCGGGGTCGCGGCCGAAGCGGCGCCGGAAGTCCTCGATCCCCCATATCACCTGGGTTTCCTGGTCCCGCGCATCCGCCAGGGGCATGATGAGGTGGTTGTACGCCTGAGCCATGGCGGAGCCGTGGCCCGAGAACCTGCGCTGGCTCTGTCTGTCCGCCTCGAGGATGGCCGCATAGGTCTCTGGCTCATAGTCCTGGAGCCATGAAAGAAGGGTCGGGCCAACGTTGAAGCTGATGCGGGAGTAGTTGTTGATCATGCGCTGGATCCGGCCTTCGTGATCCAGGATCCGGGCCGCGGTGTTGGGCGCGTAGCATTCTGCGGTGATGCGCTGGTTCCAGTCATGATAGGGACGCGCGGAGTCCTGCTGCTCGATGGCCTCCAGCCATGGGTTCTCGCGCGGCGGCTGGTAGAAGTGGCCGTGGATGCAGATGTAGCGGTCAGGCAAAGGGGGGTCTCACAAAGCATGTGGAGCAGGCGCCCTCGCCTGCTCGGACCGCCGGGGGGCGGCTGTCCGACATAGGCATCACCCCTCCGCCTTGAGCAAGACGGCACTCAACGGAGGCGCCGTCACGTTCAGCGAGTATGGTCGCCCATGAAAGGGGACTGCCTCGGCTTCGACGCCCCCCAGGTTGCCCCAACCGCTCCCCCCGTAGGCCTCGCTGTCGCTGTTAATGAGCTCCCGCCAGAAGCCGCCTCGAGGCACACCGACACGGTAGTCGCGCCGGGGCACCGGCGTAAAGTTACAGACCACAAGTATTTCCCCTTCCCCTTGAGGGAGAGGGTTAGGGTGAGGGTGACCTGCCTGGGGCACACTCTTGCGTAGGAAACTCAGCACGCTGTTATCGGCGTCGTTGGCGTCGATCCACTCGAACCCCTGGTCCATACAGTCCCCCTGGTGAAGGGCCGGTTCGCTCCGATAGAGACGGTTCAGGTCGGCCACCCAGCGCTGCAGCTTTTGGTGGCGGTCGTACCGGACCAGGTTCCACTCGAGGCCCGATTCGTGGCTCCACTCGCTCCATTGCCCGACCTCGGTTCCCATCATCAAGAGCTTCTTCCCAGGCTGGGCGTACATGTAACCCAGAAGCAGACGCAAGTTTGCGAACTTCTGCCAGTCGTCCCCGGGCAGCTTGCCCAGCAGGGACCCCTTACCATGGACCACTTCGTCATGGGAGAGAGGCAGCACGAAGTTCTCGTTGAAGGCGTAGATCATCCGGAAGGTCAGTTCATTGTGGTGATAGCGGCGGTGGACCGGGTCGTGCGCGATGTAGCGGAGGGTGTCGTGCATCCAGCCCATGTCCCACTTGAGCCCGAACCCCAGCCCGCCAAGATGACTGGGCCGGGAGACCATGGGCCAGGCCGTGGACTCCTCGGCATAAGTCTGGACGTCCGGGTGACCCTGGTAAACGGCTTGGTTAAGGGCGCGCAGGAAGCTGATGGCGTCGAGATTCTCTCGCCCGCCGTACCGGTTGGGGATCCACTCGCCCGACTTGCGGGAGTAGTCCAGGTACAGCATGGAGGCGACGGCGTCCACCCGGAGCCCGTCAGCGTGGTACCGGTCCAGCCAGAAAAGCCCGCTGCTGGTCAGAAAACTGCGCACCTCGCTGCGCCCGTAGTTGAAGATGTAGCTGTTCCAGTCGGGGTGAAACCCCTGGCGCATATCCGCGTGTTCGTAGAGGTGCGTTCCGTCGAAATAGGCCAGCCCATGGCCGTCCGTCGGAAAGTGGGAAGGCACCCAATCCAGGATCACCCCAATGTCCTGCTGGTGCAGGTGGTCCACCAGGTACATGAAATCCTGGGGGGTCCCGTAGCGGCTGGTCGGCGCGAAATAACCGGTGGTCTGGTAGCCCCAGGAGCCGTAGAAGGGGTGCTCCATGACCGGCAGAAACTCCACATGGGT
>CAZPYZ010000373.1:0-4901 GCA_964590215.1 uncultured Dehalococcoidia bacterium
GGGAAGTGCCCCCTCCTACTCACGACTCCCTACGCACCACTCACAACGTGAACAGCATTTGCAATAACCCGCCAGCTAGCTTCTAGTCGGGCTGGGGACCAGAGACTCGAGACCCGAGACCAGAGACTCGGAGAGAGCGAACTGCTCCCCCTCTTGTTTGATGGCCTTTGCAGCGGCTATGAAGTCTCGAAATAGGGGATGAGGACGGGTCGGTCGAGACCGGAACTCGGGGTGGAACTGGGAGCCCAGCATGAAGGGATGGTCCCGCAGCTCGGCCATCTCCACCAGCGAGCCATCGGGGGACAGGCCGCTCCAGGTCATCCCGGCGGCCTCGAGAACATCCCGGTACTCGTTATTCACCTCGAAGCGGTGGCGGTGGCGCTCCCAGATCCGGAGACCCTCGAAGGGAGGAGCGGCGCTTGCCTCGTAGGCCCGGGCGGCGCGGGTCCCGGCCTGCAGCCGGCACTCGTATCTGCCGAGGCGCATGGTCCCGCCCCGGTCCTCCACCCTGAGCTGGTCGGGCATGAGGGCGATCACCGGGTGCGCGGTGTGTTCGTCGAACTCCGTGGAGTTCACGTCCCGCGTTCCCAGCACGTGCCGGGCGAACTCGATGACCATCACCTGGAACCCCAGGCACAGGCCGAGGTAGGGCACCCCGTTCTCCCTCGCGTACCGGGCCGCCACTCCCATTCCTTCTATCCCCCGGTGCCCGAAACCGCCGGGGACCACGATACCCTTTACGTTCTTGAGCAGCGCCTCCGCTCGTCCTGAGCCTGTCGCGTCCCCTCGTCCTGAGCCTGTCGAAGGATCCCGCTCCAGTTCCTCGGCGGCGATCCAATGGATCTCGGCCTCCAGGCCGTGATACAGGGCCGCGTGGCGCAGCGACTCCACCACGGAGAGATAGGCGTCTTTGAGCTGGACGTACTTGCCGACCAGCGCGATGGCCAGCCCCTCCCGCGGCCGCTTGATCCGCTCCACCATGTCCCGCCACTCCGCCAGCCCCTCCCCTCCCCTCCCCTGCTTTAAACGCAGAGACCGCTGAGGACGCAGAGTTTTGGTCATTTCGTTCCCTTCGATCCCGGCGTCCTCGACGCTCAATCCCGGGATGGGGCCGGGGAGGCGATCCCAATTCCTGTCCTCCGCGCTTTCTGCGGTCTTCGCGTTGGGATACGGGGTGGGGGCGGGGAGGCCGTCCCAATTCTTCATCTCTGCGTTCTCTGCGGTCTCTGCGTTGAACAATGGGGTGGGGAGGCTGAACCGCTCCGCCACCAGGTCCCCTAGTCCCGCCTCCTCCAGGATCAGGGGCACTTCGTACACCGTCTGGACGGTGGGCACGGAGATGACCGCGCGTTTCTCCACGTCGCAGTGGAGCGCGATCTTGTCCTTGATGTCGTCGGTTACGGCCTGGTCTGCTCGGCATAGGATCACGTCCGGCTGGATGCCGATGCGCCGCAACTCCTGCACACTGTGCTGAGTCGGCTTGGTCTTCAACTCTCCCGTTGCGCTTATATAAGGAAGGTAGGTGACGTGCACGTAGAGGACGTTGTCCCGGCCCACGTCGTTCCGCATCTGACGGATGGCTTCCAGGAAGGGCTGGCCCTCGATATCCCCGACCGTGCCACCCACTTCGACGATGACCACGTCAGGAAGTGAGGAAGTAAGGAAGTCAGGAAGTGAAGGATCTCCCCGCCTCCCCACTCCCCCCGGGAGAGGACCCCACTTCGTCCCCTCTCCCTCTGGGAGAGGGTTAGGGTGAGGGCCCCAGCCATTCCCCTGCCCAGGCGCTTGGGCATACTCCTCCTCGACCGGCACGGGAAGCCGCGCCACTGCGTGGATCCTTGCCTTGATCTCATTGGTCACGTGGGGCACCACCTGGATCGTGCCCCCTAAGAAATCGCCCCGCCGCTCCCGGGCCAGCACCGCCCGGTAGATCTGCCCCGTCGTAACGCTGCACGCCTGGTTGAGGTTGACGTCGATAAACCGCTCGTAGTGTCCCAGGTCCAGGTCGGTCTCTGCTCCGTCTTCGGTGACGAACACCTCCCCGTGCTGGTACGGGGACATGGTGCCGGGATCAACGTTGAGGTAGGGGTCCAGCTTCTGAAGGGAGACAGTGATGCCACGGCTCTTGAGGATACGGCCGATGGAGGCGACCGTGATTCCCTTGCCGACTGAGCTAACGACGCCGCCGGTAACGAAGATGTACTTCGCCATACTCCTTAGGGTTCACCGCAGCGGGCGCAGAGACCGCAGAGTCGGGAGTCAGGTGAGGGAGGCCCTTTTTGGCGCTCTGACCCGCCGGTCGAGAGCCCAGGGGGAAAAGCCGGGAACCTGGCTGTCAACAAAGGCATCATAGCCACGCCTGTCAAGCCTTGTCAAGCGCACCCCGCCGCCTCTAGGATTTAACGCGGAGACCGCAGAGAGAAGATTTTAAAAAATAGACTCTGCGTCCTCTGCGATCTCTGCGTTGAAACAAGGGGGAGGAGGGGATGAACATCCTTATCGTAGCCGCCCATCCAGACGATTGTGAGTCGGGGTGCGGGGGGAGCGCCGCCAAGTGGGCCAGCCAGGGGCACCGGGTCGTCCTCTGCGTCGCCACCAATGGCGACAAGGGATCCGACGACCCGGCGATGACCTCCGACCGCCTCATCGCCCTGCGGGACCAGGAGCAGCGGGAAGCCGCTCGGGAGCTGGGCATCCAGGAGGTCGTCATCCTCCCCAACGGCGACGGTGAGCTGAATGACAGCCGCGAGTTTCGGGGCCAGGTGGTCCGCCTCATCCGCACCCACAAGCCCGACCGCGTCGTCACCCATAATCCTTATCACTGGCAGCACCGGGACCACCGCGTCACCGGCCAGGTGACCCTTGACGCGGTCTTCCCTTACGCCCGGGACCGGCTCCACTTTCCCGAGCTGGAGCAGGAAGGGCTCGCCTCCCACAAGACCCCCGAGGTCTACCTCTGGGCGGGCATGGGTGACACCGACCGGGAATGGGATGTCGAAGAAGACGTCACCGACTTCCTGGAGGCGAAGATGCGGGCGATGACCCGGCACACCAGCCAGTTCGGCCCGGCCGGCGAAGCCCGGGCCCGCTGGGGTCCCCGCTGGGAACGGATCAAGGAGCAGCGCGGCGGCCGCCTCACCGAGCGCTTCAAAAGAATCGAGTACCCGACATAGTTCACCGCAGAGGACGCAGAGAGCGCAGAGTTTTTTGGTTAGTAGAGACTTGACTCGAATCACCGAGCAGGTGATTGGGTCAGCTATCGAGGTGCACAGAACGCTTGGACCAGGGCTGCTCGAATCGGCGTATGAGACGTGTCTGGCGTACGAGCTCACACAACGAGGGGTCAAATTCGAGCAGCAGAAGCCGCTGCCAGTGGTCTACAAGGGCGTCACCCTGGACGCGGGTTACCGGATCGACCTCCTGGTCGAGGGGTCCATCGTTGTCGAACTCAAGGCCGTCGAGCGCCTCGAACGCATTCACGAGGCTCAACTACTTTCGTACCTGAAGCTTGCAAACCTACAGCTGGGCCTCCTCATCAACTTCAACACAGTCCTGCTGAAAGATGGGGTTCGCCGCATCGCGAACAACTTGCCGGAGTAAAAAGACTCTGCGCGCTCTGCGTCCTCTGCGGTGAATAAAGACAACCTCATCGCATTTTATGAGGCCGACCTGGCCCGCTATGGGCCGGAGGACGCGCGCTCGCTCCACTGGACCAGCGCGCGCACCCAGCGCACCCGCTTCGAGGTCCTCTACGACGTCGGGCCCTGGGAGGGCGTCTCCGTCGCCGACATCGGGTCCGGCCTCGGTGACTTCGCCGCCTTCCTCGCCTCCAAAGGCCACCGCGTCCGCCCCGGCCCCGGCCCGGGATTCACCGCAGAGAGCGCAAAGATCGCAGAGAAGGAAAATTTCAACAAAATCTCTGCGGCCTCTGCGGCCTCTGCGGTGAACCAGGGGGGTGGGGTGGTCTGGTACAACGGCTATGACATCTCCGCCGCCATGGTGAAGGCCGCCCGCCAAAAGCACCCCAACGCCAGCTTCCACCTCAGGGACATCCTCACCGAAGGCTTCATCGCCCCCGCCGACTACATCATCGCCTCGGGCACCTTCAATATACGAATCGAGGACCACGACCGCTGGTTTCGGGCGATGCTGGCCACCATGTACGGGGCCTGCCGCCGCGCCGTCGCCTTCAACTTCCTCGACCTCCCGCCGGACTTCTCGAAATACGGCCCGCAGGGGGCGGGAGGGACCAGGGACCAGAGACTAGAGACTAAAGACTCCGTCCTCGCGGCCTGGCACCGCCTCTACTACGAGATTGATCCTGAAGAAGTACTGGAGTACTGCCGCACCCTCTCCCCCAACGTCTCGACCCGCACCGGGTACCTGCCGGGGGATTACACGGTCTACATGTACCGTGATTGAGTATGGCCATAACCTTCGGGAAAGGCGTCCTCGAGAAAGCGGAGGAACGTGGAGTGACAGAAGAGGAGGCTCGTCAGGCAGCTTCCGCGGGAGCACCCACGGCTGCCCATTCCGGACGCAACGCTCGGGTCAAAGTTTTTCCATTTCGCTCGGAGTGGAAGGGCCGGAGCTATGAAGAAAAGAAAGTCAAGGTGGTCTTTGTGGAGGAGGGCGACGATATGATACTGATTACGGTAGTCGCGCGCTACGGGAGATTCTTATGAAGGTCGTGTACGAAAAACGGACCGATGTGGTGACGATCTTTTTCACGTGGCCTAGGGGTCAGGTGATGAGTGAAGTCGTGGATGAGGACATCATCCTCGACTTCGACGGGCAACATTTGGTCGCCATCGAGATCGTAGGCGCCTCAGAGCGCCTTGACCTGGAACAACTTAAGAAGGTCACCTTCGAGGTGGACCGGAGTCCGCTGATACGCATGG
>CAZPYZ010000374.1:0-4873 GCA_964590215.1 uncultured Dehalococcoidia bacterium
CTTGTAGTACCCCGCCGCCGCGGGATGCAGGGGCACGCCGGCGGCGCGGGCGACGTTCTTCGGATCGTACGAGTAGGGGATGTGCGTGAGGCGGAAGAGGTGCCGGTTGTCGTCCAGGGCTTTCGTCAGCAGAGAAACAAAGTCGTCGGGCGTGTCGTCCCGCGCGTAGATGCACTGTGGCTCCCGCAACACCGAGGGCACGTCTCCCTGCACCCCCCGCAGCAGGAGGTGGGGAATGGCCCCGGGCTCGCCGCCGATCTCTTTGCAGATGATGTGGATCAAGGCCTCGGGCAGCGCCAAGAACCGGAGGTTGTGAAGGATGGTGGCCTCCATGAAATCTTTGTTCTCCGGCGCGTTGGCCGCGTAGATGTTCTCCATGATGACGTCGAACTCGCCGTTGCGCGCCCAGGAGTCCCAGACGGGGTTCATGCCGGGGTAGTTCACCACCTCCAGGAACTTCCCGCCCCAGGACTCGATGATCTCCCTGGACAGTCCGTAATGAGCCCACACCAGCTGGGACCACTCGTCCCGACCACCCAGCACCCGGACGGGCAGGCGGCGTTCTCTGATCTGGGCCAGGTCTGTGATAAAGGTCTCCCATCGCACTGCGACCGCGAGCCAGGAGGGGAAGTTGATACACGCGATAGCGCGTAGGCCGGGCCGTGGCCCGTCAGAGGCGTACCGATGGGAACCTTCGTAGGCCCAACGCACGCTGGCTAGTTGCGTAGCGCCCAGGTCCGCCCGCTTGTCCCCGACGAAACGCGGATTGGCGGCGCCCCAGGCCGCGCCCTCGATGTGGAGCTCGTAGCCGAAGGGTTTCAGCGCCTTCGCCGTCACGATCCCCAACGTCTGCCACGGTGTCCCCCGGCCGGGCGCTCCGGCGCCCGCAAACACCAGTTTCTTATCGCTGAAACTCATCTTCTTCCTTCCTTGCTACCCCTGTTCCAACTTCTTCCGGAGCTATACTAGCGCACGTGCGTGTTGCAATCTTCGGCGGCGGAGGGCTCGGCTGTTACCTTGGCGGCCTCCAGGCCCGCGCCGGGACCGACGTCACCCTCATTGCCCGTGGGGCCAACCTTGATGCCCTTCGGAGCAACGGGCTGAACCTCACCCTGGAGGAGGCCGGCGAGCAGTTTACCGTTCCGGTCCGGGCCACGAGCAACCCGGCCGAGGTCGGCGCAGTGGAGGTGGTCTGGCTCTGCGTCAAGAACTACGACCTCGGGCCTGCGCTCAAGGCCATGGCGCCTCTCGTAGGCCACCACACTGCGGTGATCCCCGTCCAGAACGGGGTCGACGCGCCGGACCTCATCGCGGCCGCATACGGAGCCGAGCGGACGGTCCCGGGCGTGGCCAGGGCTGGCGCCACGCTGGACGCGCCGGGCGTGCTGGTCCAGCGGGGTCGGCGGGCACGGATCCAGATTGGGGAACTGCAGGGTGGCATCAGCAGCCGGGTCGAACGGTTCGTCGAGGAGTTCCGCCAAGCAGGCCTGGATGTCGAGCCGAGCGTCGACATTCGGTCGGCGCTCTGGGAGAAGTACGTCGGCTTCTGCGCCCAGTCCGCGGTGTGCACCATCACCAGACTCCCGCCCAGCGTCGTGCGCAGCATTCCCGAGACCAGCGCCTTCATGGGGGGCATCATGGCGGAGGTTGAGGCCCTCGGTCGCGCTAAGGGCGTCAACCTGCCGGAAGGGTTTGCGGCCGCGGAGATAGCGCGTCCCTCGACCCTCCAGGGACCCGGGGCCTTCCCCTCGATGTACTTTGATTTCAGCAACGGCCGGCGCATCGAAGTGGAGGCCCTCCAGGGCGCCGCCGTCCGTATGGGCAAGGAGTTGGGGCTGCCCACGCCGCTGACTTTCGCGGCCTACGCCCTCCTGAAGCCTTTCGAAAACGGTGCGCCGTAGGTCGGACCTGTCATCCTGAAGGAGCGGCCGGGTGGAGAACTCGTGAAGGGCGACTGAAGGACTTGGTCGTGGTGAAAGCGATGGCTCCCACGCCACCGCATCTTGCCGAAGATGCTTCGCGGCCTTTCACCCCAAGCGTGGACGAAGGCGCTCAGCATGACATCGTGCCGGACCGCCGGTGGTGCCATCAAAGCCGCTGAGAATGACACTGGGGCCGCCCCCGGCGTAGTATACTGCCCACTATCTCAAGCAAAGGACGTACATCATGGCGACGGCTTACCCGGCGGGGGACCACAGGTATGATCATGTCGAGGGCTGGGGCCAGCTTCCTGAGGGGTGGCAGTGGGGGCAGGTCGGCGCCGTTGGCGTCGACTCCCGAGACCAGGTCCACGTTTTCACCCGGACCGTTCACCCCTACATGGTCTTCGACAAGACTGGGAAGCTGCTCTATTCCTGGGGCCAGGAGATCTTCGAGGACGCTCACGGCATCTGTATGGGGCCGGACGACAGCGTCTTCCTGGTGGACCGGGCGCCCCAAATCGTCCTGAAATTCACCAGGGAGGGCCGCCACGTGTTCAGCCTGGGCAAGCGCGGCCAGCCCTCGGACACCGGCTGGACCGAGCAGAGCCGGAGCGTAACCCACGCGGGCCCGCCCTTCCACCATCCCACCGACGTCAGCCTCTCACCCAGTGGTGAGTTCTACGTCTCCGACGGGTATCGCAACTGCCGGGTCCACAAGTACTCCGCCGACGGACAGCTCCTCTTCTCCTGGGGCGAGCCGGGGACAGGCAAGGGGCAGTTCAACCTGGTTCACAGCGTCTGGGAGCACAAAGGGCAGGTGTACGTGGCGGACCGGCAGAACCATCGCATCCAGATCTTCACCCCCCAGGGCGAGTACCAGGACACCTGGGACGGCTTCGTCCAGCCCTGCAAGATCTACGTGGACAAGGATGACATCATGTACGTCGCCGAGCTGGGCCACCGCGTCAGCATAGTTGATCTCAAGGGCACTGTCCTCGGCCGCTGGGGTGGGGAGAAGGACTTCGCCCCTGGCAGGTTTGTGGCCCCCCACGGCATCTGGGTCGACTCTGAGGGCAGCGTCTACGTCTGCGAGGTCCTGGACGGCCAGCGGGTGCAGAAGTTCGCCCGGGTCCGGTAAAGCCACCGCAGAGAGCGCGGAAGGTAGTTAGGCGCTTGCCGAAGCCGTATCGACAAAATGTTGTCGTTGTCGGCGCAAGCGCCTAGACGGGGACGGGTGGGCGTGGAGGCAAGGGAATCTGCCTGAGCGGAGAATCCCTGTACCAACACGTCCGAGTTGTGTTCCACGTGCCCGAAGGGCCCCCGTCCCAGGCGCAGTCCCGGAACGGGCGTAGTTACTTGGTTGGCGCTGCACCCGGCGACCGGTGTAGGGCCGCCATGTGCCTGCCCCTGTCTTGCTAACCCGGCCATGAGGTAGGCGTGGGAGGACTTCGTGAGGTCGCGGCGATTCTTCGCTCACCCCACATCACCACCCACCCACCCACGCTCAAGAATGACATCAGGCCCGTGCGCGAGACCGGGCTCAAGCACCCGCCGCGGCTCTCGAAGGCGCGCTAGTACGTCGCGGGGAGCGGGTTGTCCCTCGCCTCCTCCAGGGTGCCGACCCGATGCCACTGGCTCGAGGGCCGGGCCCGGTTATTCGGCCCAATCTGGTCCATGTTGCAGTACAGCTCCAACGAGTAACCATCGGGATCCTTGAAGGACAGCTCTATGTTGGATCCGGGGCCTTTGCGGCCCTCGCCGGTGATCGTAACCCCCTTCTCCCTCAGGAAGTCGCGAATCTCGAATAGCTCGTCCAGGCTGGCGACTTCCATCGCGAAGTGGCCCAGGCCTAGCTGGTCCCCGGCCGCATGCTCCGCCGCGGCGCCCGCCTCGGCCTGCTGCAGAGCAATCGTGTGGTGATCGCCACAGGCGTTCAGGAACACCATCCCTCGTTCGTTGACGTCCGAGATACGGAAGTTCAGAACCTCCGTGTAGAACTTCACCGAGCGCTCCAGATCCCGGACTTTGTAGACCACGTGGCCCAGCTTACGGACCTTCACTGGACTCTCGGTGTCTGGCATGCCTGCGCTCCTTTTCCGTGTATAGTGTTGGGCCGAGACTATCACGTCCATACCAGCAAGAACAATCCATGAAAGCCATCGTCCTGAGAGCCTTCGGCGGCCCCGAGGTCCTCCAGGTGGAGGAAGTGCCGATACCGAAACCGGGACCCGGCGAGGTCCTGGTAAAGGTCCACGCGGCCTCCGTTAACCGCTCCCTGGACATCCTGGTCCGCCAGGACCTGGGAGGTTACGGCGTGAAGCTTCCTTATACGCCTGGCGTGGACGCGGCGGGCGAGGTCGTCGCCGCCGGACCCGACGTCAGGGGCCTTAACGCGGGAGACAGGGTCGCCATGAGCATCGGTGTGCAGCAAGGCGGGGCCTACGCCGAGTACCTCACGATCCCGGCCGACCGGCCCAGCCTCATTCCCCCGGAACTTTCCTACGCGCAGGGTACCGTGGTGGTGCGCCATTTCCCTACCGCCTTCGGCCTGGCCCGGGCGGCTGATCTGAAGCAGGGCGAGTGGGCCCTGATCATGGGGGCCGCGGGCGCGCTGGGGGCCTGCTCCGTCCAGGTCGCCCGAAACATCGGCGCGCGGGTTATCGCGGGGGCCGGCGCGGACGAACGGGTGCAGGCGGCTCAGAACCTTGGGGCGGATTTCGGAGTCAACTATCGCACCCAGGACTTGGCCCAGGAAGTGCTGAAAATCACAGATGGCCACGGCGTCGACGTGGTGTTTGAAAATATCGCGGACCCGACGCTGTGGCCGGGAGTCATCTACAGCATGGCCATGCGGGGCCGGTTGGTGACCGTTGGGGCTCACGGCGGCGGCAAGGTCGAGCTGGACGTCGCCCGGCTCTACCATCACCGGCTCCATCTCATGAGCGGCCACG
>CAZPYZ010000375.1:0-4853 GCA_964590215.1 uncultured Dehalococcoidia bacterium
CAGACAGACTTCCGCTGGAACCCTGAGTTCCTGCCACAGCGGGGGTTGCCCAAAGTCACAAGCACGACAGGGGACCCACTGGTTCTCGCTGTCTGGATCAGCCGTCCCTGCTCCGGTCTCCCTCCGGGAGATGGGAGTAGGGTGAGAGCACGCAGCGGGATGATAGCACAGGCGACGATGCTACACTGAACTCGAAAGGCCTCGGATGTCGAAGGGAAAGGTAGTTGTCGCGATGAGTGGCGGGGTGGACTCCAGCGTCGCCGCCGCCCTGTTGGTCCGCGCCGGCTATGACGTGGTTGGAATCACCATGCGCCTCTGGACGGAGGAATGGGACGACCTGCCCGCCATGAACCGGACCTGCTGCGGCGTCGAAGCGGTGGACGACGCTCAAGCCGTTGCGCAGCTCCTGGAGATCCCCTACTACGTGATGAACTTCGAGCGGCCTTTCTCCACCCACGTGGTGGACTACTTCACCCAGGAGTACGCCCTTGGCCGGACGCCGAACCCTTGCCAGGCCTGCAACCAGCACGTCAAGTTCGATCACCTGATGGACCGGAGCGTGGCCCTGGGCGCGGACTATGTTGCTACCGGCCATTACGCCCGGGTGAGGCGAGATGGTGCGGGATACCATCTCCTCAAGGGCTGCGACCAGGCGAAGGACCAATCCTATTTCCTCTACGCCCTCGGACAGAGGGAGCTGCGCCGGATCCTGTTACCGGTGGGTGAGTTCACCAAGCCCCAGATTCGGGAACTGGCCCTCGACCTGGGCCTGCCCGTGGCGGATAAGCCGGACAGTCAGGAGATCTGCTTTGTCCCGGACAATAATTACAGGCGTTTCCTGAATGAGCGACTCGAGTCGGAGCCCGGCGACCTAGTGGATACCACCGGGCGAGTGATAGGCCGCCACCGGGGCGTCGCCTATTACACTATCGGTCAGCGCCACGGCCTGGGTCTCGCCTCTCCCCAGCGCCTCTACGTAACGCAGATCGAGGCCGCGGAGAACAGAGTCGTCGTCGGGCCTGAAGAGCACCTCTATGCTCGCGAGGCCAGGGCCACGGACGTGAGGTTCGTACTGGGGGAGCCCGATGAGTTCCCGGTGGCTGTCAACGCCAAGATCCGCTATAAGTCCAGAGAGGCGCCCGCGTTTGTGTTCCCAGACGGCGCCGGCGGCGTTCGAGTGCTTTTTGACGAGCCGCAGCGCGCCCTAACGCCTGGGCAGGCAATGGTGTTCTACCAGGCGGAAGAAGTTGTGGGAGGAGGCACCATCCAGTCACCCCGCTCCTAGCAGGAAGGCGCTCAAGGGCACTCTCTGCAATACTTGGCGCGAGGTGGGAGGCACTATGGGCTTAGAAGAGGTGCGGGATATCGCCATCGTCGTATTGGCGATCTTCAACATCGTCTGGTTGGTGGCCCTGCTGGTCCTCGCCGTGGCCTTTTACAGGAAGGTGTTCCCAGTGTTGACCTCGCTTCAAGCCACCGTCAACAATGTCCAGGCGACCACTGCGTTCGTCGCGGAGACCACGGTCCATCCCATCATCCGCGTGTTGAGCTTCGTTGCCGGTCTTCGGGCTGCGGCGGGCGCCTTCAGGGGCAAGAGATAAGGAGGCAGAGTCATGGCAGAGAAAGATGAGACCGGTCCCTTCTTCGCCGGCCTGATCATCGGCGGCTTCATCGGGGCCGCCATCGGCATCCTGATGGCCCCGCGGGCCGGCCGGGAGGTCCTGGAACAGGTTCGCAGCAGGGGCGGCGAATGGGCGGCACGGGGCCGGGAGCAGCTGGAAGAGCAGACCCAGACGATCCGGGAGGCCCTGGAGGAAGTACGGGAGATCTTGCGCGAGACGGTGGAGGAAGGGAGAGAGGTCCTTAAGGAGGCCGTGGCCGAAGGGAGACAGGCCCTGGACCGTGAACAACAGGACTTGCAGCGCCGCTTCGAGTCCGCCCGGGAGGGACGTCCGCCGGAGGCGCCGCCGACGAGCTCCTAGAAATTACTGGGCCAGGCGTCCAGCCCTGGCGCAACCAGACACCCTGCCGGCCGACATGGCCGGGCGGCATAGGTTCGGGCCCTCCCTCACGGTCGGGGCCGGGATGGTCTCCCGATCAGCCTACTCACGGGGGCAAGGGGAACTGGCGGAGAGGGTGGGATTCGAACCCACGGTGACCTCACGGCCACACACGCTCTCCAGGCGTGCCTGATCGTCCACTCCAGCACCTCTCCGCGGACCCGCGCCTGGACGCCTCTTAAGTATAGCGCCGAGCCTACTGGCCGCTTTGGCGCTGAAACACCGCCAAGGGGTCACCTTGGAAGCTGGCGTTATGGCCGCTCGGGAATCGCGGGCAACCCACGGCCATGGGTCCAACTCTCCTGGCCGAGTTCCACCTGCGCTGCTGGCTTGAACTCAACCGCCTCAGTAGGCTATTTGTTGGACCTCGAAGAGCCGGCCAAACCCCCTGACGGGCTCGCGTACTCCCGCTAACAGCAGCCCGGCCCACATCAGCGCCTGCGCGCTGGTCACCACAGGCACCTGAAGGTCGGTTTCCAGCTCGTTGATCACACCGACGCTGGGGATTGACGCCTCAGTGATCCAGAAGCCGTCAGCCTCCCCGCCATGATCGAGGTAGGTCTGCCGGGCCGTCCTGTAAACCACTTCCAGAGGGAGGCCTCCGCTGTGCCCGCGCGGTTCTCTATGAACGTTCCCATGGGCCATCACCTCTATTCCAGCATGCCCTAGGTAGGTCTTGATGAGCCCGACCATGTGATCATCGAAGCCGCTCACCACGGCGACTCGCTTGATATTCAGGACCCTCATGGCCGCAATGCTGGCGGCGGCGTCGGTGATGTAGGGTATGGGAGTGAGCTTGGCTACCCTCTCACGGAGCTTCTCCTCGATGCCCCAGCCGTGATGGACCAGGGGCGGGATGCCGGTCTGAATGATCGCATCGGGCTCCCGGAGGAGGAGGCGCTCCACCGGGGTCTCCAGATTGGCGATGACGCGCTGGTAATTCGCCTCTGACATGCCGCCCAGGCCAAGAGAGGTCAGGACCATCTGGACGCCCTCTGGCGCCATCAGGTAGAACTCGTAGGGGTTGGTGTCCGATACCACGCCCGGCTGCAGCAGGCCGATCCTCGCACGCCAACCATAGGCGGCGCCGGGTGAGTGCATGAGTCCCAAGGCAAGCCTCCGGAGACCTGTAATGCGGTGACCGCGACGGCAGGACGGGCAGCGCTCCGCCCGCGCGTGGCGGATTATTTCTCCAACCAGCTCTCGACGATGGGGGTGCCGCGCTTCCAATAGTTGGGCGCATAGTTCTTCAAGTAGGGGTGCCAGAAGGAATGACCGACACCGTGGTAGATGGCCAGGCCCAGTACGTTGTCATACAAGAAGCGAGCAATCTCGCGTACCCGCTCTCGCCGGCTCGCCTGATTCGTCTCGCTCCGCAAAGCTTTGAGCATGGCCCCCAGCCTCGGGTCATCCACCTGGTTGAAGTTCTGTGGGGTACTGGGGGTGAAGGTAGCTATGGCCCAGTCGCCTACGTCCCCAGCAAAGCGAGCGTTGGAAACCATGGTGATCTCAAAGTCGCCGGTCTGTTTGCGCTGCTGATCGGCCGCCCGATCTGTGGATTTTGCGGTTACGTTGATGCCGGTCCTCTTGAGTTGAGCGATGAGCAGCTCCATCTCGCTGATGTACCCGTCGCCCCGTGAAGGCGTGTACATAAACTCCAGGTTGATTCCATCGCCGAACCCGGCTTCGCGGAGGAGCCGTTTGGCCTCTTCCGGGTCATGGCGGATGATCTGCTTGACCTCCTGCTCAGTAAAGAGCCCGGCTATGGCCGCCGCGAGGGCCCACCGGCCTTCGCCTCCAGCAAAGGTCTTAATGAACTCATCCCGGTTAATGGAGAGGGCCATCGCCTTGCGAACGCGGATGTCGTCCAGGGGCGGCCTCTTAACGTTGAAGAAGAGTTGGAGAGGCGCTGGCTCCTGGTAGCGATACATCACAGCGGTCGGGTTGTTCTTCTTCAGGGATTCCGCGATCTCGACGGAGATGTCGCCCGTGAGCAGGTCCAACTGCTTGGCCTGGAACGCGGCGTAGGAGGTGGCATCGTCCGGAATGACGAGCCAGCGCACTTCGTCGATGTACGGCAAGCCTTCTCTAAAGTACGCGGGATGCTTCTTAAAGACCCAGCGCGATCCCTTCTGGGAAGCCGTTTGGTCCAACTGAAACGGGCCCGTGCCCACCATGCGTTCCTTCAGATGGCCATCTTGCTCGTAGATGTCCTTTGGGGCGATGGGGCTCCACCTGTCGGCCGCGGTGTTTCCCAAGAAGGAGGCAAAGGGATCCTTGAACCGGACCACAACGCTGTAAGGGTCCGGAGTTTCCACGGTATCGATACCTTCGTAGATCCAGTCGATAGGACTTCTGGGCAGCTTCTTATCCTTGAATTCCCCGGTGCGGGAGTAGTACTCAAAGGTCCACTTGACGTCCGCTGAGGTGAACTCACGGCCGTTGAGGGGTGGGAGGTTGGCAAACTTCACGCCCTTGCGCAAGTAGAAGGTAAACTGCCTGGCGTCCGGGCTTACCTCCCATCGCTCGGCCAGGCCGGGCTCCATGATATTGTCGGGGTAAGGCACGTCAGGGCCGGCCCTGAAGTTCAGCAGGTTGCTATAGGCCAGAGCCAAGCCGCTGGTGTTAGCAGCGCCAATCCCACCGTAGCTCAAGTCCCAATCATAGGGGTCGACACTCACAGGCAAGCGCAGGGTACCGCCGCGTTGCTGGGTGCCGGTGTCGTGTTGCGGTAAGGCCCCGGTGGCTTGTTGTGGTTGGGTCCCCGGGGACCCAACCACAACAAGCCACCGG
>CAZPYZ010000376.1:0-4853 GCA_964590215.1 uncultured Dehalococcoidia bacterium
GCCGAGGGCGGTCCCTATGCTGGCCTCCTCACCAAGCCCGCGGTACCTGCGCAGGCTGTCCTCCCACAGATCCCGAGCCGACGCGTAATCCTGCAAGGCAGAGGCCAGTCGGGCGAGCCCGCTGAGGGCATCGGCAATCCCCTGCTCGCTGCCGAGGTCCTGCCACAAGCGCAGACTTCCTTCTATTAGACCTGCCGCAGTTTCCAGTTGACCGCCGGTGGCGAGAGCTGCCGCCAGGGCGAACTGGGCTTCGGCGATGCCCTCCTGGTCACCCTCTTGCTGGAACAGGGTCAGGCTTTCCTCCGCCAAGGGTTGGGCCGCCCTCCAGTCTGCGTCCCAGAGGGCGAGAACGGCCGCCCGCTGCAGCGCCCTAGCACGAAGCGCCGAGGGATATTCGACGTCCGGAAACGCGAGCAGTTGCGTAAACCATTCCCGCCCTTCAGGAATATGCCCGTGGATCGCCCAGAAGCGGTACAGAGAAACCGCGAGGGAGATTGCCTCGATAGAATCACCTTGGCCAATGAAGGTGTTGAGGGCCGCCCGGAGGTTGCCGTGCTCTCGCTCCAATCTGGTCAGCCAGGCCTCCTGCCTCGGGCCGCGCAGTTCAGGCGCTGCTTCCCTGGCAAGGCCCAGGAAGTAGGCCGCATGGTTCCGGGCCACGCTCCGGGCCGCCGGCCTTTCTTGCAGCCTGCTGAGACCGTATTCCCTGATGGTCTCCAACATCAAGAACCTGGCCTCGCCATCGTGCTCTTCCTGTCGCAGCAGACTCTTGTCCACCAATGAAGTTAGCCCCTCCAGCACGTCCATCGCGCCAGCGTCGGCAGGACCTTCTCGCTCCCCACAGACGGCCTCGGCCGCATCGAAGCCGAAGCCTCCGACGAAGGTAGCGAGGCGGACAAAGAACCACTGTTCCTGCGGCTCCAGCAGGTCGTAGCTCCAGGCGATGGTGTCGTGCATAGTCTGCTGACGCCGGGGGAGGTCTCTTGCGCCTCCGGCCAGGAGCGGCAGGCGGCGCTCCAACCGAGCTAACAACTGGCGCGGCGGCAGCATCTTGATGCGGGCGGCGGCAAGCTCAATGGCCAGGGGCAGGCCATCCAAACGGGTGCAGATCTGCGCTACCGCGGGGACGGTCTCCTGGGTGAGCATGAAATCAGGTTTAACGGCGGCCGCCCGTTCGAGAAACAGCGCAACAGCGGGGTATTCCCTGAGCGTTTCAGGTGTCTCTGTTCGTGGGGGCACCGGAGGTAATCCCAAGGGCGGGACTGTAAACTCCCGTTCGCCCCGCAGATGGAGCGGGGAGCGGCTCGTCACCAGCACCTTGAGGTGGGGACACGCAGTGAGGAGGCCGGCCACCGGAGGCGCGGCCGGGATCACCTGCTCGAAGTTGTCCAGGACCAGCAGCACCCGCCGGTCTCTCAGATACTCCTTCACGGCCTCAATGGGAGGCCGGCCTCCCTCCTCCCTTGTGTGAAGGGTCTGGGCGACAGCGGACGGGACAAGATCAGGATTAGTGATCGACTCCAGAGGGATGAAGAACGTCCCATCGCGGAACTCTTCCAGGAGGTCTGCCGCGACCTGAAGGGCTAGCCGGGTCTTACCGGTCCCTCCCGGTCCCAGCAGGGTCAGCAGTCGCACCTGGTCGCTCCGCAGCAACGCTGCAAGGTCCTCCTGTTCACGCTGGCGGCCGATAAGCGGCGTCGGCTGGCTGGGCAGGTTGTTGGGGCGGCTGTCGAGGCTCTTGAGTGGCGGGAATGCGGCGGCAAGGCGCGCCGTGACGACCTGGTAAACCCGCTCCGGACGTTGTAGGTCCTTGAGCCGGTGCTCACCCAGGTCAAGCAGGCTCACGCCCTCCGGCAGCAGCGGCCGCACCGCCTCCTCCACAGCGCTGGAGAGAATCACCTGCTCTCCGTACCCGGTGGCCAGCAACCGAGCGATCCGATTGACGTGAGGGCCGAAGTAGTCGTCGTCCCGCTCCTCGGCCGTTCCCAGGTGGAGAGCCATTCGGACACGGATCGCCTCCAGCTCCCCCCAGGGTTCATCTCGCAGCCGGCGCTGGGCCTGGATCGCCGCCTCCAGGGCCGCAGGCGCCGCAGAGAACGCCGCGCAGAACGCGTCGCCGACGGTCTTGAACACCCGTCCCCCTCGTTCCTCGATGGCAGTCCGGAGCAGGACATCGTGGCGTGCTAAAGCCCGGCGCATGGCCTCCGGGTGCTCTTCCCACAAGCGGGTGCTGCCCTCTATGTCGGTGAACAGGAAGGTCACCTGGCCCGAGGGGAGGGTCATCTTCGTGCGCAGCTATCGTTCACCGGATATTCACCATGTGATGGTATGACAAAGGCATTCGCGACAGGGAGACGGCCATGGTGGAGGAAGCCCTTTTGACTGGGGCCCGGGACATTTCATTCGGCAGCGTAGATGGCTTCGGTTTCGCCGTCCCGCTGCTGATGTTTGTCCTGGTGACCTGGGGCATCTTGTGGAGCCGGCTGGAGCCGAAGCGGCTCGTAGCCCTGGCCGCGCTCGGCTGGCTGGCCTACACCGCCGCTCCTTACGTGCTCGGCTAGTCCGGCCCGAGCCGTAAACGGGGGCATCTGGGGACACCACCGAGCGGCACGTCGCTCGTCACTCGTTTCTCGTTCCTCGTTCCCCCTGGCCTTACCAGTGACGCGGACCCTCCCGGTCTCTTACTATGCATGGGCAAGCCGAGGCTGGAGGACCAGGGATGCTAAGCAAGGAAGAGAACGACCTGCTGTGCCGGATCGGCCCTGGAACGCCCATGGGCGACCTGATGCGCCGCTACTGGCAGCCGGTAGCCGCCGGCGCAGAGCTGGACGAGTCCCCCACGAAGGCGGTGCGTCTCATGGGTGAGGATCTGGCACTCTACAGGGACAAGGCCGGGACTTACGGCCTCGTCGACCTGCACTGTCCCCACCGCCGTGCCGACCTGAGCTACGGCATGGTGGAGGACCGCGGCCTGCGCTGCAACTACCACGGCTGGGCCTTTAACGAAAAGGGTGACTGCATCGGCCAGCCCTTCGAGGAGATGGTTCATCCCGAAGCCCGCTTCAAGGACCGAGTGAAGATCAAGGCTTACCCGGTGCAGGCGAAGGCCGGCTTGCTCTGGGCGTACCTCGGGCCCGCACCGGCGCCGGAGTTGTGGGATTGGGACATTTACCATGAGACCGGGTATAAGACCATCGTCTTCTCCCACATCCCGTGCAACTGGCTCCAATGCGTCGAGAACGATATTGACCCGGTGCACTTCGAGTGGCTCCATTCCAACTGGTCCCAGTACCTGCGAGGCTCGAGGGACCCGAAGAACAATCCGCTGCCCAACCATATCAGCATCGACTTCGAGGAGTTCGAGTGGGGCTTCGAGTACAAGCGATTGGTGAATAACTCGGAAGAGTGGCAGGTGGGCCGGGTCGCCCTCTGGCCCAACGCCCTCTACACCGGGCATTTCGAGTGGCGGGTGCCCGTCGATGACGAGAACACCCTCAGCGTCTGCTGGAACAATGACCTCCTCCCAGGCGATGAACCTTTCGAGCAGGAGCGCATCCCATACTTTTGGTCTCCCATCAAGGACGAGCGAACCGGCCGCTGGATCAGCAGCCACACCGTGAACCAGGACATCATCGCCTGGGTAGGTCAGGGGACAATGAGCGACCGCGAGAACGAGCACCTCGGCGCCAGCGATGAGGGCGTGATCATGCTGCGCAAACGGTTCCTGATGGACCTCAGAGTGATCGAGGACGGCGGTGAACCGAAGGGCATCCTGCGCGATGCACGGCGGAACCACGCGCTCCGCCTCCCACGGACCGCCGGTGGCGAGCCCCTCATCGCCCGCCGGCCGGATGGAGGGTTCACTGCATCCCGCCTCTACTACGGCCTCCCCAAAGAGATCGAGGAGGACATGAAGCGGGTCTTCGCGGCGCGCCAGGGGGCACAGTAGGTCTGTGGGGCAATCAGGTCAGGGAGGGCCATTGAGCAACCGGCGGCCAAAATGATTCTTCCGAAAACGGAGGATAGCGGCTCTCGCCTGTCTGGGCGTCAAGCACACCCGCATGCCCTGTCCCACCACGGCCGGTCGTTTCATCCCCCAAGATGGCCCTGCCAAGCGCCACGGACGATTGCGGACAGATTACACCCCCGTCCAACCGTATTTTCATGGGAGCAGGTGTGACTGTCCGTGGCTAACGCAAGTATCCTGAGTTGCCGGCCCCTTATCGAGGGCCTGGAGCGTGACCTTGGTCTATCCCCGGACATCATCGCCAGGGCCCTCGACGTAGACCGCAGGACCGTCGAGCGCTGGAAGGCCAATGAGACCGTCCCCCAGGGGAAAACCCGCACCCGGCTGGCCCAGCTCGTCGACCTACGCGAGCAACTCCTCAAGATGTTCGCCTCGGTGGAGACGGCACGTGCCTGGATCCGAGACAGGAGCCCCTACCTGGGAGGGTTCATCCGGGAGGAAGCGCTGAAGGCTGGACGCGTGGACCGAGTGCGGGCTGATCTGGATGGGCTGGCTGCGGGCGTCTTTCTCTAGCAAGACACTCGATGGAGGCCGCGCCTTGGGATCCGCGGCGGGTTGGCTGCTGCGCCCAGAAAGAGCTTCCGGGGCACCGCGTGGCGTGCTCATTGGCGTGAGGTTGCCCCGACCGACTGAACCCTAACGCTCCGGGGTACCGGACGATATCACCGTGTCACAGCTTGTCACCAACGCTGTTACGATCGCGAGAATGACAGACAGGTTCATACGAAAATGCCCTTCTGAGGAAGGAAGAATCTGGGGTGGTGGAAGGCCCCACCAGATGCTTCGGTCCGCCCACCCCACGGGTGCCCCCCTGCTCCCTCCCACG
>CAZPYZ010000377.1:0-4834 GCA_964590215.1 uncultured Dehalococcoidia bacterium
GACCTTCCTCGGAGGCCAGATAGATCTTCACCAGCCCATCCAGGATCAAGTGGAAGGTATCCCCAGGATCATCCTTGTGGAAGATGACTTCACCGGCCCGGTAGTGCTGGTTTCGTATCCTTGCCAAAAAGGACTTCATCTCGGCCTCGGAGAGGCCCGACAAGAGGGGTACCTGGGCAAAGACAGTGGAGGGATCGCGATAAACCATTACCGAGTCCTCGTTTGCAGGAACCTGCCGGCTTCCCGTCGAGATTGCTTTGAAAATACTCCCTCCCCGGGGTTGGTGGGCCCGCCCGCCCGCCCTCGGATGCTCCGCGGCTGGCGGCCTCCCCGCTCCGGCTCTGCATGCTCAGTGACACCGCGGGGCGGCATGACCGATTCTTCTCCTTCGGCGCCTCCAGGATCCCGGTCCCGAAGGGAGAGCGCCTCTTGAAGCGCCCGAACCAGCTGACCGTCCTCGCCCGGGAGAACCGTCCGGGGATCCAGCACGATGTTGCCCCGTTCGACTCGGGCGACGATGGCGGAGGTCCTGGTGCGCAGGCGGGCCGCGAAGCCCTGAAGGCTCACGCCCGCCGGGAGATCCTCCTCGGCGATGGCTAGTAACCATGTTGGGAGCCCTTCCTCGGGCAGGCTGCCACCGCCTATCATGGAACGGCCTTCCACGATGCGGGCTGTTCGTCCAAGGCCGCCGGCCCACGTTTCGGCTCGGGTTCGCAGGTCGGGCAGGGAGGCCCCAATCATCCTCCACACGGGTATGCGGTCAGCCGCCTCACCGCGAAGGTAGTGGACCAGGGTCGCGGCGAGGCCGGCGAGGCTCACCTTGTCGATACGAACGGCCCTGGCGAGAGGGTGGCGCTTCACCCTGTCTAGCAGGGCCTCCCGGCCGACGATGATGCCAGCTTGAGGCCCTCCCAGCAGCTTGTCCCCTGAGAAGAAGGCCAGGTCTGCACCAGCGCTGATGCTCGCCTGGACCGTCGGCTCCGCCAATAGCCCGTAAGGGGTGGTATCCAACAGACAACCGCTGCCCAGATCATCGAGTACAAGGAGGTCCCGCCGCCTGGCGAGGTCCACCAACTCCCCCAGGGAGACGGTGTGGGTAAAGCCGATAACCCTGAAGTTGCTGGTGTGCACCCGCAACAAGGCACAGGTCTCGTGGGTGATGGCGTCGTCATAGTCCTGCAGGTAGGTTCGGTTGGTGGTGCCGACCTCGGCTAAACGCGCCCCGCTTTGAGCGAGCACATCGGGGATGCGAAAGCCGCCACCGATCTCCACGGCCTGCCCCCGGGAGACGATGACTTCTTTCCCCCGAGCGAGGGCGCTCAGCCCGAGCAGCACCGCCGAAGCGTTATTGTTGACGACAAGGGCCGCTTCAGCACCGGTCAGCTCTCGGAGCAGTCCCTCCACATGGGCGTGGCGAGTCCCACGCTCTCCTGACTCGAGGTCAAACTCGAGGTTCGAATAGCCCCTAGCGGCGCGGCCCATTGCAGCGATGGCTTCATCGCTAAGGGGGGCACGGCCAAGGTTGGTGTGAATGACAACGCCGGTGGCGTTGATCACTGGGCGCAGCTCCACCTGCCAGGTGGCCTGCGCCGCCGCCATGACTGCTGCGACGATGTCATCCGTCCCCGGCACGGGCCGCCCGGCGGCGATGGCTTGGCGAGCCGCCTCCAGCGCTCGTCGCACCTGTTCTGCCACACGCTGGTGGCCGTAATCCCGTGCCAGCGAGGCCAAGCGCCCATCCCCTAGCACCCTGTCGACCGAAGGCAACGACCGATACCCAGGAGTAGTCAGCGTCTCTCTCCAGGCCCACCCACGAACAGGTGGCAATGTGATTGGTCGGGGACGGATATTCTGGCGGAATTGTAGCACGGAGGATCGACGGCATCCTTGCCGGCTCTTTGTGGTATCCTGCCTCAACAAAGCAGGGCGAGGAGGGGACCTATGGCCATCAAGACTACGGGCGTGTACCACACCGGCATTCCTGCGGACGACCTCGAGCGAGCCACCCGCTTTTACCACGATGTCCTGGGCATGGAGATCGACCGTGCGGGGGCGAACGAAGGCGGCGCGCCGCTCTCCCGGCTGAAGTGCGGACCCCACACGGTAGTGCTCTTCAAGCGGCCGAAGCCCCTCAACCGGGACTCCTTGACCGAAGATGGCATCTATCACCAGGCCTTCCATATCCCCTTGGAGGACTATGAAAGCGCGGTCGCCTTCCTCAAGGATGGAGGCTATTACCGCGATGCCGTGGACCGGCCGAGTGGAAAAACCGTGTACTTCGTCGATTCAGAGGGGAACTACCAGGAGCTGCACGCGCCCTAGTAGGGTCACGTCCCTCGCCAATGCGGATTCGGCCGTTCCCGTAGGGGCGCCGCTGGGCGCACACCCAGGTGCGCCCCTAAGGACCAATGGCGTATAACAAGAAACGGGACCCCTCAAAGGCTTCCTTCATGGTAAAATTGTGAAAATTTGAACAAAGGAGGGCTTCCCCTTTGCAGTTGCGTGTCCCCGGACCCACGCCCGTTCCTGAAGTGGTGCTCCAGGCCGGCGCGACTCCCATGTTCAACCATCGCGGTAGGGAGTTCGCCGAGTTGATCCAGCGGGTCACCGCAAACCTCAAACAGCTCTTCAAGACTCAGAACGATCTCTACCTGCTCACGGGGTCCGGTACGGGCGCGCTGGAGGCCACTATCGTCAATACCCTTTCCCCAGGGGACAAGGTCCTGGCCGTCTCCATTGGCGAGTTCGGCGATCGTTTCACGGAGATCGCCCACGTTTTTGGCGCCGACATCATCCGTCTGAAATACGATCCAGGGTATGCAGCCGACCCTGACGAGATCCGGGGCGTGCTCAGAAGCCACACGGGTATCAAGGCGGTCATGGTCACCCACAACGAGACCTCGACAGGCGTCACCAACGACATCGAGGCCATCGGACGATTGGTGCGTGAAGCGGGCCTGCTCTTCCTAGTGGATTCAGTAAGCGGCATCGGCTCCCTCCCTTATCCCGTGGACGAGTGGGGTGGCGACGTCGTCTCAACGGCCTCCCAGAAAGGCTGGATGGCCCCGCCGGGTTTGGCCATGGTGAGCGTCAGCGCCAAGGCCTGGGAAGCTCATGCGACGGCGAAGATGCCCAGAGCCTACTGGGACTTCACCGCGGCCAAGAGCTACCTGGAGAAGAGCCAGACGCCTTGGACTCCCGCCCTTTCCGTACTGAACGCCCTGGACAAAGGAATCGAGCTCATCAACGCCGAGGGGCTGGAGCAGGTCCACGCCCGGCACGCCAAGGTCGGCCGCATCATCAGAGAGGGCATGAAGGACCTTGGCCTCCAGCTCTTGGTAAGAGACGAGCGGTATGCTTCCAACACGGTGACAGCTATCATGGTCCCGGAGGAGGTTAAGCCAGCGGAACTGTTGCGGACTGTTCGAGCCGACCGGGACATCGAGCTGGCGACCGGGCAGGGACACCTGGCCACGAAGATCTTCCGCGTCGGCCATCTTGGCTGGGTCACGGAAGAGGATGCCCGGGAGGTTGTGGACGCGGTTAAAGAGGCGCTCCCGAAGGTCGGCTTCAAGGTAGCCGCTGCGGCTAGATGAGCTTTAATGTTCTCATCACCGATCCCATCGCCAATGACGGCATCGCCCTCCTAGAACCTCACGCCAAAGTCGACGTTCGCCTCGGCCTGAAAGGCCAGGAACTGCTGGACACCATCCCGCATTATGAGGCGCTCGTGGTGCGCAGTGAAACGCGGGTGACTGCGGAGGTCATTCGCGCGGGAAACAAGCTCCAGGTGATCGGCCGAGCTGGTGTCGGCGTGGACAACATTGACGTGGCGGCCGCGACGGAACGGGGCATCGTGGTCGTTAATGCGCCCACCGGGAACACCATCTCCGCGGCGGAGTTGACCATCGGCCTCATGCTGGCGATGGCCCGCAACATCCCCCAGGGCCACGCTTCGTTGAAAAGCAAGCAGTGGCGACGGAGCGAGTTGGTGGGGGTGGAAGTGCGGAACAAAGTCTTGGGGATCGTGGGTCTGGGCCGGGTCGGCACCGAAGTGGCTCGTCGAGCCTTGGCCTTCGAAATGAAAGTCATCGCCTACGACCCCTTCATCTCCGAAGACTTCGCGAAAAAGCTCGGCGTCGAGGTGGGCTCTTTCGAGGACGTGCTCAGGCGGTCCGACTTCATCACCATCCACACGCCATTGACGGACACCACCAACAGCCTGATCGGGCCGAAAGAGATCGCCATCTGCAAACCGGGGGTCCGCTTCATCAACGCGGCCCGGGGCGGCATCATCGACGAAGAGGCGCTGCGGGATGCGCTCGAGGCCGGCCACGTCGCTGGGGCAGCGGTGGACGTCTTCGTCAAAGAGCCGGCTCTGGACAACCCGCTGTTGGAAAGCGCCCGCACCGTGGTTACCCCCCACCTGGGCGCATCGACGGAAGAGGCTCAGACCAACGTCGCCGTCGACGTGGCCGAGGAGGTGCTAGCAGTGCTGCAAGGGATGCCAGCACGCTATGCCGTAAACGCTCCCCTGGTCAGCCCGGAGACGATGACGGCCATCGCGCCCTTCTTGCCGGTGGCATCCCTCTGCGGGAACATCGCCATTCAACTGAGCGAAGGCCAGTTGAGCCAGGTTCATATCTATTACGAGGGCGAGATCGCGGAACACGACATGGCCCCCCTGAAGGCGGCGGTGGTAGGGGGTTTGCTGCGGAACGTCACGGAGGAGCGGGTGACCCTGGTTAACGCAAACCTTGTCGCCCAGAGCAGGGGGCTGAAAATCATCGAACAAATGGGCCCCGCCAGAGAGAATTACAGCAACCTCGTGACC
>CAZPYZ010000378.1:0-4830 GCA_964590215.1 uncultured Dehalococcoidia bacterium
CATGCCAGAGCGCTGTGGAAGCTGAACTGGTTCCTGAAGGACTTTGGCTATGACCCCGCCCTCCTCGAGCAGGAGGAGATCGACGAGAAAGCCCTGGTGGGTCTCACGGGGGTGGCCAAGGTCAGCTATGCGCTGGTCAACGGGCGCCGCTACCTGAATCTGGATGGTTTTGCCCCCGCCGAGCGCTGGCAGCGCCACATCGACGAGGACCTGCGGCAGTTGGTTCGGGCCGGCCACCTGCACGAGGCTGAAACACGGCTGCTTCAAAACCTCTTGACCGAGGCCATCGATCCCCATCCCCGGGGGAGTGAGGCATGAGGACGCCCAGCTGATGCCTCTCCTTTTGGTCGGCATTAACCACCGCACTGCAGGCCTCGAGATCAGAGAGCGCTTCGCCCTCAGCCGTGAACGGGGCGAGGAGATGCTTACCGGCCTCGCGCAGTATGTCCCCTACGCGGCGGTGCTCCCCACCTGCAACCGAACCGAGGTGTATGTCACGGCCCACAACACCGCGGTCGGCGCCCAGCACCTCCAGCGCTTCATGGCAGATTGGTCCGGCATCCCCGCTGGCGAAATCGGTGGCTATCTCTACACCCTGGAGCAGTGGGACGCGGTGCGGCACCTCTTCCACGTCGCCGCGGGGCTCGAGTCCATGGTCCAGGTCGAGGAGCAGATCCTCGGGCAGGTGCGAAGCGCGATGGAAGCCGCGGACGGCCGCGGCGCCCTCGACGCCGTGCTGCGCGCCTGCTTCCGTCGCGCCCTGCGCGCAGGACGTCGGGTCCGTTCCGAGACCGGCATCAGCCGTAATGCCGTCTCCGTCAGCTCCGTCGCCGTCCGGCTGGCTCGCGACGCCTTCGGCGGTCTGCAGGGACTCCGAGTGCTGGTTATCAGCGCGGGAGAGGCGGGAAAGTTAGCCACCCGCAGCTTGGTTGCGCAGGGCGTAGGACGCCTTCAAGTTACGAGCCGCTCCTTCGAGCGGGCCAAGGCCCTGGCTGAGCGTATGGGAGGAGAGCCTCTTCCTTGGCGCGACCTCGATAGAGCCCTTGCCACCACAGACCTGGTCATCACCGCGACTGGGGCCACGGAGCGCGTCCTGGACACGGACCGGGTTGCCCGAACAGCCGGCGGCCGCCCTCTTGTCATGATCGATCTCGGCGTCCCCAGGGACATCGACCCCGACGCGGGTGACCTCCCCGGGGTTCATCTCTATAACCTCGATGACGTCCAGAGGTACGCGCAAACCAACCTCCAACTGCGCGCATTGGAAGTCGAGAAGGCCGAGGCCCTGCTGTCGGCAGAGGTAGGCAGATTCCAAGAATGGTGGGAGCAGCGGGAAATAGTCCCTACCATCGCGGCCCTCCGCGACCAGGCGGACGGGATCCGGGAAGAAGAATTGCGCCGCACCCTCTCCCGGCTGCCGGAGCTCACCGACGCCGAGCGGGCTCGCATCGAGGCCATGACCAAGGCCATCGTCAAAAAGATCCTCCACCGTCCCCTGACGCACATGAAAGAGCGCCGCGACGGCGATGGCGCGGTAGAAGCCGTTCGAGAGTTGTTCGGCCTCCACCACACCAACCACCGCCAGCCCGCCGTCGCGAAACCGCGGCGCGACCATGTGGCGCAGGCGCCCCCGCCTGCGGCGCCTACCTCCGCTGGGGTAGAGGCGGGACGATGACCGCCACGCGCACCTTGATCATCGGCACCAGGGGCAGCCGCCTCGCCCAGATCCAGACCGACCTCGTGTTGCGCCTCCTCAAGCATGGGGCGCAGTCGCCCCCGCCTGCGGCGCCCAGCTCAACGTGGGGTCTGGCCTTTGAGGTTCGGACCATCCGCACCCTGGGCGACCGCACCCAGGCCGAAGGTATTCCCCTTGCCGGCCTTCCCCGAGGCGTCTTCGTCAAAGATCTTGAATCCGCGCTCCTCGCGGGCTCTATCGACCTTGCGGTCCACAGCCTCAAGGACATGACTACCTCCATCGACCCGCGCCTCACCATCGCAGCGGTCCCTCAGCGGGAAGACCCGCGCGACGTCCTCGTTTCCCGCAGCCGGCAGGCCCTCCGGGAGCTTCCCGCGGGCGCCCGCATCGGCACCGGCAGCCCCCGCCGCGCGGCTCAGCTCAGGGCGGTCCGGGCTGACCTGCGCTTCGAGTCGATCCGGGGCAACGTCGATACCCGGGTCCATAAGGTCGACAACGGCGAATATGCTGGGGCGATCCTTGCCGCCGCCGGTCTGGCCCGTCTGGGGCTGGCCGGCCGCATCGCCGAGTATTTTGACCCACAGGTCTGCCTGCCCGATCCCGGCCAGGGGGCTCTGGCCGTGCAGGTCCGGGCCGGCGACCATGAGCTCATAGACCTCCTGGCGCCCCTCAACCATGCGCCCACCCGGGCCGCCGTCACCGCCGAGCGTGCCCTCCTCCGTGAGCTCGGCGGCGGGTGCAAGGTGCCTATCGGGGCCCTGGCGCAGGCCCAGGGAGAGGACA
This sequence comes from uncultured Dehalococcoidia bacterium, assembly GCA_964590215.1. Lineage (GTDB taxonomy): Bacteria > Chloroflexota > Dehalococcoidia > SHYD01 > SHYD01 > CAZPYZ01. Next base: position 2,480 of record CAZPYZ010000378.1, read on the forward strand.
TGATCCTGCATGGCCTTGTCGCTTCTCCCGATTCCTCGGAGATCATCCGATGCAGTGCCAAAGGCCCGGTCAAGGAGCCCGAATCCCTTGGTGCAGCCTGCGCCCAGCTCCTGCGCCAGCGCGGCGCCGGCCGCCTTTTGGGTGACGCCAGTGTCTGAGCGCGCCGAAGGCCGCACAGGAATGGTCTACCTCGTCGGGGCCGGACCCGGCGATCCGGGCCTGATTACGCTGAAGGGCATCCAGTGCCTCCAGCGAGCAGACGTCGTTCTCTACGACCGCCTCATCAACCCTGACCTCCTCAAACACGCCCCAAGGCAAGCGGAGCTGATCTACGCGGGGAAGGCGGCGAGGGACCACGCCTTATCCCAAGGGGAGATCAACGGCCTGCTGGTGGAGAGGGCGAGGGAGGGAAAGACGGTGGTCCGGCTCAAGGGTGGTGACCCCTTCGTCTTCGGACGTGGCGGAGAAGAGCTGGAGGCCCTCGCCAGCGCGGGGATCTCCTTCGAGGCCGTCCCCGGCGTCACCTCGGCCATCGCAGCCCCAGCCTACGCGGGCATCCCGGTCACCCACCGCGGCCTTGCATCCTCTTTTACGGTCGTAACGGGCCACGAGGATCCAGCCAAGCCGGAGACCGCTGTCGACTGGGCAAAGCTAGCGAAGGCCGCCGACACCCTGGTTTTGCTGATGGGGGTGGAAAACCTCGCGACCATAGTCCACCAGCTCATGGCCCATGGCCGGCGGCCCGACACCCCTATCGCCCTCATCCGCTGGGGCACCTGGCCCCACCAGGAGACGATCGGCGGGACCCTGGCGACCATCGAGGTCCAGTTGCAAGGTCGATCCTTCAAGCCCCCCGCGGTGATCCTGGTTGGGGAGACCGCTCGGCTGCGGGAAACGCTCCGATGGTTCGACAACCGGCCCCTCCACGGCAAGCGGGTCCTCGTCACGCGGGCCCGGGATCAGGCCAGCCGCCTGTCCGCGCTGCTCCAGGCCTACGGGGCTGAGACCATCGAAGCCCCAGCCATCGAAATCGCGGATCCCGAGGACTGTAGCCCCTTGGACCAGGCCCTCACCCGGCTCTCCGAATACGGGTGGACCGTGTTCACCAGCGCCAACGGGGTCTCCGCCGTGTTCCGGCGCCTCGCGACCATGGGCAGGGACGCCCGGGCCTTTGGCACCTGCCGTATCGCGGCCATCGGTCCGGCCACCTCGGAGGCGCTGCGGGAGCGGGGCATCCACCCCGACCTCGTGCCCGATCAGTACCTGACCGCAGCCGTGGCGGAAGCTCTCAAAGCTCAGGGCCTCGATGGCGCGCGCATGCTCCTGCCGCGGACGGACATCGTGGGGGAAGGCCTCGCCGGGGTCCTGAGTGCGCAGGGCGCGGCCGTCGATCAGGTGATCGCCTACCGGACGATCCAGGCGAAACATCTTGACCCGTTGCTGCTCGAATCGGTCGACATCGTCACCTTCGCCAGTGCCTCCACCGTCAAGAACCTCATCACACTCTTGAACGGCGCCACCGGGCTCCTGGAGAAGACAACGATCGCCTGCATAGGCCCCATCACTGCCAGGGCCGCCCGTGAGGCCGGCCTCCGGGTGGAAATTGAAGCGAAAGAGCACTCTATCACTGGCCTGGTAGAAGCCATCTGTGGCCATTTAGCGGAGAGTAGAGGTTGAGATGGCGGTAACGTACCTGGATGTTGAGGTCGCGAATCCGGCAGCGCCGGAGAGGACCGAACGGATCGAGTGCCTCGTGGACTCGGGTGCGACCGCTTCGCTGGTATCCTCGAGCGTGCTGGAAGGACTGGGTCTGACGCCACTGAGCGAGCAGACGTTTCTCCTCGCGAACGGTGATCGCATCGTCCGGAAGAAGGGGTACGCGATGTTCAAGTACGCCGGAAAGGTCGGAGTGTCGGACGTAATCTTCGGCGAACCCGGAGATGCCACGCTGCTGGGTGCCCTGACGCTGGAGAGCCTGGGCTTGATCCTCGATCCGATCCGGCGCGAGTTGTTGCCGATGCCTATGCTCCTTGCACAAGTTGCCTGGAGGTAACCATGCTTAAGACCACCGCACCCGCCTTCCCCACCGTTCGCCACCGGCGCCTGCGCCGCACCGGCCTGCTCCGAGAGTTGGTGCAGGAAACGCGCCTGGACCCGAGCGACTTCATCTACCCCCTCTTCGTCACTCATGGCAGGGACGTGCGCGTGGAGGTCCCTTCCATGCCGGGCGTCTACCACCTCTCGGTCGACCAACTCCCAGTAGAGGGCAAAAGCGTACTTGGCCTGGGTGTCCCCGCCGTGCTCCTGTTCGGTTTGCCCACCGAGAAGGACGAAGCCGGCTCGGAGGCCTG
>CAZPYZ010000379.1:0-4827 GCA_964590215.1 uncultured Dehalococcoidia bacterium
TAGAGTACGAGGCCGGGAAGCCGGAGACCCTCCAGCTCATAGACAGCATCAACCAGACCCTGGGCAAGAGCTTGACCCCGGATACCGGGATCAGCATCAAGCCCATCTCCGAGCGCAACACCGCCCGTATCGTCCAGTGGGCCTTCGACTACGCCCGCAAGAACAGCCGCAAGCGCGTCACCGCCATCACGAAGGCGAACATCATGAAGTACACCGATGGGTACTTCCTGCAAATCGCCCGCAAGGTGGCGGAGAAGAATAAGGACATCCAGTACGACGAGTACCTCATCGACGCGCTCTGCATGCAGCTGGTCCGCAACCCCGAGAACTACGATGTGCTCGTCTTGCCGAACATCTACGGCGACATCGTGTCGGACCTTGGCGCAGGCCTGGTGGGTGGTCTCGGCGTGGCCCCAGGCGCCAACATCGGCGATGAGATGGCGATCTTCGAGACGACCCACGGCTCTGCCCCTCGTTATACGGGCATGAATAAGACCAATCCGGTCGCGATGATGCTCTGCGGCGTCATGATGCTGCGCCACCTTGGCGAGGTCGAGCGCGGCGACAAGCTGGAGAAGTCCATCGCAGCGGTCCTCAAAGACGGCAAGCATGTCACCTACGACCTCAAACCCAGGCGCGATGACCCCACCGCCACCACCACCTCGGGCATGGCGGACGCCGTCATCGCCCAGATGCAGAAGGGATAATCCGAGCCACCGCCCTCAAACCCGGGGAAATGAGGAAGTCAGGAAGTAAGACCCCACACGGCCCCCGTCGGGGGAAATGAGGAAGCCAGGAAGTTAGGGTGCCGGCCCGCCCTTCACTTCCTCATTTCCCCACTTCCTTACTTCCAGGGGCGTGGGATGCGAGGAGAAGGCTATGCCCAGACCTAAAGTAACCGTCGTCGGCGCCGGCAACGTCGGCGCTACCACCGCCCACCTCCTGGCCCTCAAGGGCTATTGCGACGTCGTCCTCCAAGACATCGTCGAAGGCCTCCCGCAAGGGAAAGCCCTGGATCTGCTGGAGGCCGGGCCCGTTGAGGGCTACGACGGCTTCATCACCGGCACCAACGGCTGGGACGAGACCGCGAACTCCGACATCATCGTCATCACCTCCGGCATCGCTCGCCGCCCCGGTATGAGCCGCGACGACCTCCTCAACACCAACGCGGGCATCGTCAAGAGCGTCACCGAAAACGCGGTCGCCAAATCGCCCGACGCGATCATCATCGTCGTCACCAACCCGATGGACGCGATGTGCCACGTGGCCCTCAAGACCAGCGGCTTTCCGAAGCAGCGCGTCGTGGGCCAGGGCGGCGTTCTGGACACAGCCCGCTTCCGCACCTTCATCGCCCAGGAGTTGAAGGTCTCGGTCAAAGAGGTCGAGGCCTACGTCCTTGGCGGCCACGGCGACACCATGGTCCCTCTCGTCCGCTACACCACTGTGGCTGGCGTCCCCATCACCGATGTCATCGGCAAGGAGCGGGTGGACCAGATCGTCCAGCGCACCCGCGACGGCGGCGCCGAGATCGTCGCCTTATTGAAACAAGGCAGCGCCTTCTACGCTCCCGGCTCGGCCGTCGTCTCCATGGTCGACTCCATCCTCCTGGACAAGAAGCGCATCCTGCCCTGCGCGGTGCTGCTGGAGGGCGACTACGGGATCAGGGACACGTATGTCGGCGTCCCTGTCAAGCTCGGCTCAAAGGGGATCGAGGAGATCGTCCAGATCCAGCTCACGGGCGATGAGCAGGCGGCACTGAACAAATCCGCCGCCGCGGTGCGGGAGCTGGTCGAGGTGATGAAGCTGTAGGGGCCAGATAAGTGGCTGTGGTCACCCGGGTCGTGCTGGTGCGTGGAGACGCTGTGGAGGACGTCATTGTTGAGAAGGACTGGCGGGTAACCGCGTTAGCTGTACGCGGGCCCAACCTGGCGGTGTACGTAGGAGACACGATCCACGAGTCTTCGCTCTTACTGCACGAAGCGGAATACAATCTAAATACCAACATCTTGCTTGCGGAAGGCACGCACCTGCTTTTCGAGAACCGGAACGCCGAGCTACGGCAGTATGGCTTTTTCACGGCTGAGGAAGTAGAGACCAGTCACCCGTAGGAGCAATTGTGAACCAGCATCAGCTCTCGCCCGAAGTGCAGTCTGCGATCGACTGGGTCAGAAGGCATTTCCGTCAGGCATACTATCCCTACTACAAAGACGAGTTTGATGGGAAACCAAAATACTTGGAGGTCGCCGTCGAGCGAGATCGTGGCGTAACCACGGTTCGTCTGGTCCGGGTGATGGTCCTGGCCCATCGGCTGCTCGAGGAGATGCCGGATTTCCAGACCAGGGCCGCCTCGGAGGTCAAGGAGGCCCTCGAGGCGCGGTCAAGGAGGTACCAGCTCGCATGGGAGCCGCTACTGGACAAAATGGATGGCTCCAGTGAGTCATGGGTCGAAGAGGACCCACATGCGTGAAATAACCACCGAACAGATCACCGACGTGGTCAAGCGCCTCTTCCAGGAGGCCAACTACTATCTCCCCGACGACGTCCTAACCGCGATCCGGCAGGCGAGGGAGAAGGAAGAGTCCCCTCTGGCGGAGAATGTCCTCGATCAAATCCTGGCCAACGCGCAGATCGCAGCCGATGAGCAGATCGCCCTCTGCCAGGACACCGGCACCTCCTGCGTTTTCCTAGACCTCGGCCAGGACGTCCACGTCACCGGCGGAGACTTGTACGACGCGGTCAATGAGGGCATCAGGCAAGCCTATACCCAGGGCTATCTGCGCGCCTCCATCGCGGAAAAGCCCTTCTCCTCTCGCACCAACACCAAAGACAACACCCCGGGCGTCATTCATACGGAGATCGTCCCCGGCGACAAGCTTGGCATCACCGTCATGCCCAAGGGCGGCGGCTGTGAGAACATGTCCCGCATGACCGTGCTTCTGCCCGGCGCCGGCAAACCAGGCATCACCGAGTTCGTCACCAGGACCATCGCTGAGTCGGGCGGCAATCCCTGCCCACCCCTCATCGTCGGCGTCGGCATCGGGGGCACCGCGGAGTACAGCATGTACCTCGCCAAACGTTCGCTCTTGCGCAAGGTCGGTTCGGTGAACGAGGACCCCGAAACCGCCCAGTTCGAGCAGGAATTGCTGGCCGAGGTGAACGCGCTGGGCATGGGCCCCCAGGCCGTCGGCGGTACCCAGACCGCCCTCGCCGTGCACGTCGAGACGTTTCCCACCCACATCACCGCCCTTCCCGTGGCGGTGAACCTGCAGTGCCACAGCGCGAGGACCAAGCACGCGGAGCTGTAGGGCGGCATACAACGGGCATCGGTGGGGAACTACTACTTTCACTACACTTCACGAACTGCCGCTCAACTCATCGTCGCGGCTGGCTCAATTCGGCCTGATCGAAGCGGGGTCATCTACCTCGCCGACGATCTCTATCGGTCGGGAGCGGAAGCCGCAGACGCTCTAGGAATCCCACCCGTCGGGCCTCCTGTGGGCACCTTGTTCGGTCAAGTTCCCCTAACCAAGCCGATCGAGGTAGTCTGCTGCATCCCGAAGGCGCGCCTCCCACTGCCCGTCGGCCGGCCGCGAACCGCAGATCCATTCCTGGATGAAGTGACAAGAGAGGTGATGTACCGGGGCGGTGGGCCGGCTTTCCGATATCCGGGTACCATCGATGTAACCGGCCTTCCCTGGTTAGCGCTAATGGCGCCATAGTATGCCGATGGAAAATTACTCACTGCTCTATTCGCTTTCTGAAGACGTGGGACTCACTATCTCTTCGTCGGTGCAAGGGTTTGCAAGCGAGCACGGCTTGGAGTGGGACTTGTGGTACTACGGCCTTCCCATCTGGATTGTGAGAGAGCGAACGAGGCGGAGGGTCAACCGGGTACAGGTGGACGCCGTTGGCCGGCAGGATTGGCCTCTCGAACATCGGCCGAGGCGGCCTGATGATCCACACGCCTACCTCCTTTTCACGCCTGACGCTTACTCCGACAAGCGACAGAACGGGAGGCTCATCAGGAAGGTAACCTCAGCGAGTCAAGTCAAAGAACAACAAAGGCGGTTACCGCTATGGGGCTTCCGTGTTCCAGGAGCTGCTAGGTCTGGCGCCATTTACCGAGACATCTCGGAGCTATTAGAATCGGTGCTGGCAGCGGCTCGAACCCTAGTCCTGACCGAGAGCTTGACCACACAAAGGTAACGATGACGAACCCCATAGAAATCCACACTCCGCTCACCGAAGAAACCATCCGCTCGATCCACGTTGGCGATACGGTGGAGATCACCGGCCCCATTTACGCCGCGCGCGACGCGGCCCACAAGCGCATGCTCGAGGCCCTGGCGAAGGGCGAGTCCATCCCCATCGACCTTGAGGGTGGCAACCTCATTTACTACGTCGGGCCGACACCGCCGCGGCCCGGGGCTGTCATCGGCGCCGCGGGTCCGACCACCAGCATGCGCATGGACGCCTTCTGCGCCGGTCTCATCCCTCACGGCCTCCGTGCAACCATGGGCAAAGGGGGCCGAGGCCCCGAGTTGCGGGAGCTCATGAAACAGCATGGAGCGATCTACTTCTTGGCCGTCGGCGGGTCCGGCGCCCTCCTCTCGCAGCACATTAAGAAGGCAGAGGTCATCGCCTACGAGGATCTCGGGACCGAGGCCATCCGCCTGTTGATGGTGGAAGGCTTCCCCGCCATCGTCTGCAACGACGTCGAAGGCCGCGACCTCCTGGAGGAGGGCAAAGCCAGGTGGGCCCGCCGCGGCATGGCCGCAGGCTCTGCTACTGAGGCGGCGCGCCATAACGGCGGAGGGTAAGCGCTCA
>CAZPYZ010000380.1:0-4824 GCA_964590215.1 uncultured Dehalococcoidia bacterium
TCACCATGGACTTGAGGGTCATGGACCGGACCCAGCAGACGCAGAAACGCAGGGCTGGCGACTTCGGACTGGACCCCACCACCGGCTTATCGCCCCTGGAGGCGGACAACGATTCCATCCTCTACGGGGAGTTCCACAGCAGTTTCCACCGCACGTCCAACAATGCCAAGATAAGCGACCCGGAGCTGGACCGGCTGCTGGTGGCGCAGCGCCAGGAGATGAACCCGGAGAAGCGCCGCGAGCTGCTGCGGAACACCGTCAACCGCCTGGTGGACCAGACCTGGTATATCGGCATGATCTATCCGCCGCAGTGGGACCTCACGCACCCCCACGTCAAGAACTACCACACGCACTTCAGCAACCGCTACGCGTACCTCTGGGCCTGGATACAAAAGTAGGGAGGAGCGCCAACATCTGAGGTGCGTTTTCTGTCCCAAGTCATGAGTTCTGTGGCTGTTACTGTGTCTGCCACGGACGAGTGACCGCCAACTGAAGAATCAGGATGGCGTGGCCAGGACGCATTATGAGCGAGATGTTGGTTCGACTGATTATCTTTTCAGGACGTCCGGATCCAGAGGGGACTCTTAGAGGCCTAAGGATATCGCCTTGGGAAGTGCTCCCCGTACCGTACCCACTAGCGCGAAACTGAATCCGGAGCGCACATGGCTGCGGGCTTTGGTTACCGCGTTGTAGGACCCTTCCTTCTGAGAGAAAACCTTACGTTCGGGTGGCCGCGCGTCACGGCGCCGCGAGGAGCCGCCCCCAACCCTGCAGCGGTGGGATGACCCCCGGATGAACGAGGTTGTGCCAGACCTCACAGCTCCGGTTTGTCAGGACCGGCTTGTTGAACTCTTTCTCCAGGACCGGGATGACATGGACGGCCATGGCAGCGCCGCCGGGCACGAAAATAGCCTCGGCGTCGGGCGCGGACTTACCGGCTTCCCGTCCCACTGAAAGAGCGGTCTCGAGTCCTTCGTCGAAGCTCATCCCGCTGGCAAGGGCCACCGTCTGGTTCCGGGTGGTGATGGCCTTGACCTCGATGCCACCATCCTTGCAGTACTGGACGACCTTTCGGTTCAGCTCCTCGTGCCAGCGGCTCCCAATGGTGACGCTCTTCAGCCCGAGGTGGTTCATGGCGGCGAGGAAGGCCTCGAAGGGTGTCGTGGCGGCGATCCCGTACTTGTCCTTGGTCTCTTGTAACAAGCGCAGCACCGTCGCACGCCCGAAATTGGCGGAGACGGGCACGCCGGAGAGGACAATCACATCTGCCCGCTCTCGGGCCAGCGCGTCCGCCGCTTCCCAATAGTTGGCGATGGCCTCGTCCACCTTGCCGGCTTCGAGTTGAAGCTCGGTCCCCTTGCCACCCGACAGTTCAAGGATGTCATTGGGCACCAGCCGGTAGAGCTGATACGCGCCATCCGCATGAACGCGCGTGCCCCCTCCCGTCGGGCTTACGGCTCCCCACCGGAACCGGGGTAGGAAATGAGACAGGTCATCCATAGTTCGAAGCCTCCGTTCTCCGCCATCGGGTAGTCGTGGGCATTCTCGCGCCAAACCGGCCTTCGTGTCTGGGAAGGTCCTCCGGCACGGGTTGAACTTGGCACCTCGGGGTACAATGCGGTACGTGGGAAGGTGTGGACTTATCCCCTTTCACGGAGGGCTAGACGATGCGGTTGATGACCTATCCCGGGTTCGGAAAGGAGTTCGTCGCGCTTTCCGCCGAGTCCAAAGCAGAGCTACCACCGGACGAGGGCGCTCGGGAGCTTTTTCGACGTTTCGAGGTGGAGCTGGAGGGCTTTGGCCTCTCCTTGGCGGACACGGTCCGGACCCGGCTCTGGGGCCGGGACCGGGAGGCGCGGGACAAGGGGAGCGGCGAACGAGTCAAGATCCTTTCCGGACCGGCCCGGTCCGCCAGCTCCAGCTATATCTGTCCCAGCCACTTCGATTCCGGTGGGACCGTCGCGATAGACCTCTGGGCCATGCGCGGGGCAGGCGCAAAGCGGGTGCGGGAGTACGAACCCCCCATCGTCCCTCCTCGCTACGTCGTGCTTGACGGGGTCGTATTCTTGTCCGGGGTGACCTCTGAAGTGGGCTCCCTCTCCCAGCAATTGGGGTCGATCCTGCCCCGTATTGAAGGGTCCCTCTCGGACTCCGGGGTATCCTGGGACAAGGTGGTAAGGATATCCTGCTTTCTGCACCGATCCGAGAAATTGCAGGACCTGCGGGAGGGAATGCTGCGGGTGCTGGGGACAAAGGTTGGGAAGTTGTTGGGAGGGGAAGCCTCCGCGGACGTCGAGTATGGGTTCGTCGACGGATACTCCACGCCGGGGAAGTTGGTTGAGATCGAGACCACCGCGGTGCTTTAGCGGTACGAGGTTCGGAGTTCGGGCTCCTGGTTTCAGGTGAACCGATTTCCGGGGTTCAGACTTATGGGTTCCGGGGGGAGCGGGCGCAACCCGAAACTGTGAACCCAGCACTCCGAACCAGTCCCCGTAGTATCATTACGGCTTGAGGGGCCAGCACGAGGGAGGAGTTGCCGATGCCGCTGATGTTTCGAATCGCGCCATGGTGGTTGCTGCCGGTGACCCTGGCGGCGGTCCTGGGGGGCGCCGCCGCCTTCATGTGGGGAAGGGCCCAAGCGGCTGTCGAAGCGGCGCCCTCGGGGGCCGCGGTCGGGGCTGCATGGTCCGGAACCATCTTCCTCCGGAACGATGGCACCGGCCCGGCCACCGCCGTGGTCAACTTCTACAGCACCGCGGGGGTGCTGGTGCACTCGTACTCGGTGCCGGGGCCGATCCCTGCGAAGGGGACGGCGTCGATAGATACGGAAGCTATTGCGGCGCTGCCGGCTGGTTTCGCGGGATCGGCCGTGGTCAGCTCCAACCAACCGGTCAATGCCACCCTAGTGGCGTCGGACCCGACCAACCCTGCGGTAAATCAGACCCTCTACAACGGGTTCTCAGCAGGGGCGAACACCGCGTACGTTCCCTCTATTTCCAATAACTATGCCGATCAGACGAGCACGCTAGCGGTGCAGAACATCGACCCGGTGCCCGCTGCCGTCACCATCCGCTACATCGAGCGCTTCACGGGGGCTCAGACCGCCGTGGTGAGCGACACCATTCCAGCCAACTCCTCCCACTTCTATGACTCCGGTAATCTGCCGGGCGGGCAGCAGTTGCCACCGCCATGGACTGGGGCGGCGCTCATCAATTCGGCAGGTGGCAAGGTAGTTGCGGCGGTGCACCAGCCCTACCTAACCTCGAACAAGGCCGTGGCCTTCGAGGGGACGGCCGCGGTGGGCGCCCAGTCGTTCCTGCCCTCCGCCCTCTACCAGTACGGACCTCAGGGCCAGACCAGCTTCATCTCTGCCCAGAACACCCAGTCCACCCCCGTGGACATGGAGGTCACCTTCTATGGCACGGATGGCCGCACCGCCGGCGTTGCCAATGGGCGAGTACAAGGGTTCCAGAAGCAGAGCTGGAATCCCGGCTCCGCGGGCATAGGGCCCGGCTTTCTGGGGTCCGCCGTGGCCCGGGCGTCGGGGCCCATAGCGGTGATCGTGGAGATCATGTCGGCGACGGACCTCTCTATGGCCTACACGGGGCAGATTGAGGGGACGCCGAAACAAGTGCTCCCTTATGTCCGGTGGGCGCCGTCGATAGATCCCAGGGGTTGGCGGACCTTCGTCGCGGTGATGAACGTCGATCAGTCGGCCGCCGCGGACATCACCATCAAGTACTACGACCAGAACGGGACGCTGGTGCAGGCACCCTCCTTCCGGGGAGTGGCGCCCAATACCAAGGTAAACCACCATCCCGGCCTGTTCGTCGGTGATAACCCCTTCGTCGGTTCCATCGAGATTGAAGCGAACCGCCCGGTCCTCGGTCTCGTGAACGCCATCACGGTGAGCGAGACCCAGGCGGAGAGTTACACCAGCCTGCCTAGCCAGTAGGAGACTCTCGGACTGGGAAGTACGGAAGCGAGAGGCCGCCCCATCCCGGTGGATTCTTCGCCCCCCTCCGGTGGAACTCCGCAAGAACCTGGCGGAGCAGTCATCGTGGCACCGGGCAATCTCACGACCAAGCCCGTGAGCGGTGACGAAATCGAGGCGTTCCGGGCCTTACTCGTCCCCTATTTCGAAGAGCTGAACCAGTACGCGGGCGGGTCCACACATGCAGCGGAAGACGCCGATCGGGTCTGCGGTCCAGAGTTCACCCGCTGGTGGGCCCTGGACGGGGAGGCCCGCGCCGGATTCGCCGTCTTCCGGGTGTACTCCCACGAACCCCATATCCCCGGCTGGGAAGGAAGTATCGATGAGTTCTACGTCTTGCCCGCCCACCGCCGCCAGGGCTTGGGCCGCGCCCTCGCCGGCGCTGTTATGGACCACATGATTCAGCGCGGTTGCGATCGCATCAAACTTACCGTCCTGACTCGTAACGAACCCGCGATGGCCCTATGGGAGTCCCTCGGCTTCCGGATCTTTCTCCCCCTCGGGGAAGGCGCCGTCATGCAACGGCGCATAAAGCCGGCTTAGCAAACCCTCCCCCTGAGGAGAAAGCAATATCCCACCAGCGAGGTTGCCATGCCAGCCATCACCGTCAACGGCAACAAGCTCAACTACGAGGAAGTGGGCTCTGGAGACTCCCTGATCTACATTGCCGGCACCCGCTACGACAGCGCCCACGCGTGGGTCGATTACATGCGGGAATACGCGAAGGGCTTTCGGGTCATTCTGCCCGACCCGCGCGGCATGGGCGGCAGCGTCCGCGTGGCGGACATGGCGCCCCAGGGGTGGGTGGAGGATCTCGGCGGTCTGATGGA
>CAZPYZ010000381.1:0-4803 GCA_964590215.1 uncultured Dehalococcoidia bacterium
CCCGCCTCGGAAAATAGGAATTTCTCCCCGGGACACTGTTCAACCACGACTTGCGGCGCCAGAATCTGGTCTGGGCGGGCCTGAGCGCAATACCGCGCTGCTAACTGAACCGTTGCCCCGAACAGATCGTTATCCTCAGCCACAGGTTCGCCGGCGCTTAGGCCAATCCGGAGATGCAGAGATGCTTCGGCGTTTTCTGAGTTATACGTCGCGAAAGCCTTTTGAATCGCAATCGCGCACTCGATTGCGTCCGGGGTAGACGTGAAGGAAGCCATGACGCCATCGCCCATATGCTTCACTTCCCGGCCAGCGTGGTCTCGAAGCGCATTGCGGATCAACGCATTGTGGATATGGATTAAGTGCAGCGCCTTCGCGTCGCCAAGCCGAGTGGTCATCTCCGTCGAGTCTTTCAAATCGGTGAACATAATTGCGCGAAAGGCCGAATCAATGGGGATGGTGCCCCCCGCTCCGGAACTTGGCATCGTTGGAGGGTCCTTGACCCTCCCCAGGAAGGCCTCGACCACGCTGGGATCAACTTCGATGATTTCATTGGGCACGGCTCCATGCGCTTCATCATGGGTTTTTTGGATGGCTTCCTTGGTAGGAGCTTCCACGAGGCAGAAGGCTGTACAGCGCCCCTCATCGAACCAGTAGATTAGGAAATGAACCCCGTACTTGCTTTGGATCTCTAGGTCTTTCTCATGGGCATTGGCAATAGCGTGGCGCGTCGCGCCTTCAACGTAGTGGCGATCCATGTAGATAGGCATTGGGGCTTTCTCCTTTGGCAGGAAGCACTGATTACGCCGGTGCACGGAGACCTGAGTGAGCGCTGCGCTCGCCCGCTCCCTTGAAACGCTTCCTCGCGCACCCCGAGGGGTTTCATCGCAGCCCTGGCCGTGGCGACTGCGATTCTGATCCTCGTGAAGCTACGGTACGCTAGGATACGCTCAAGGGTCGTGGCGCTTCAAGGTTGGTGGCGCCACGTGCCAACGCAGACTGGTTACAAGAAGGCTGTCAAAGGTAACGCTCGTACGACAAGCACCACTAATGAGAAAATCGGGTATCGTAACCCGGAGAAAGTTAGGACCCTACCCGGCGGCGTATAGCCGCTGGTAGGCGGAAGGCCGCTCGATTCCCTGCTCGCGGTCGAAGTCCGGCGCGTTGAGGATCTGCCCCGTCATCGTGGCCGGCGTCTGGAGGGCGAGGAAGACTGCGGCGGGGCCGATGTCATCGGGGAGCCGCATCCGCTTGTGCACCTCACGGTCGTAGTCGTCGTTCGGGCGGGTGAGCACCCAGCCGGGGGTAAGCGCGTTGACGGCGATTCCGTACTCACAGACCTCGGCCGCCAAAGACTCGGTCAGCCGTTCAAGGGCGGCTTTGGAGGCGCTGTAGGCGGCGCTGCCCGCGCCGCCCCGGCGGGCCGCGCCGGAGCTCATGTTGATGATGCAACCGGACCGCCGATCGACCATGTGCGGCAGCACCGCTTTGGTGCAGAGGAAGGCAGTGGTGAGGTTCGTCTCAAAGACACGACGCCACTCGGTCTCGGTCAGGTCGAGCACGGGGACTTCGTGGAGCTGGCCGTCGGTGTAGAGCCGGTAGCCGCCGGCGTTGTTGACTAGAATGTCGATCTTGCCGAGGCCGCGGAGGGTCCGATGGACGGCCGCCTCGACCTCCTGGCGTTGGGTCAGGTCGGCCGTGAGCGCGAGGGCCGTGCCTCCGCCGGCGGAGTGGATCTCCTCCGCCACCTGCTCGACCTCAGCGCCCGTGCGAGCGACCACCGCCACGGCCGCCCCCTCGCCGGCGTAGGCCAGTGCGATGGCCCGGCCGATGCCCCTTCCGCCCCCGGTGATGAGGGCGCTCTTGCCGGCGAGCTGCATGCTCAACGCGTGCCTTTGCCCTTCACGATAGGAGGCAGCTCACCTCTTCGCCTTGAGCCCTCTGTACACCTTCTCCGCAGTGATAGGGAGATCGACGATACGAACCCCGCACGCGTCATACACCGCGTTCACGACGGCCGCCGCAGTGGCGACGTTGCCGCCTTCGGCGATGGCCTTCCCTCCGTACGGCGCCGGTCCCGTCGCGCCCGTCACCAGCACGGTGTCCAGCGGCGGGATGTCCTTGACGTTTGGCAGCTTGTACTCCCCCAGGTTCGGGTTCACCACCCGCCCCTCTTCGAGCTTTAGCTCTTCGGTGAGTGCGTAGCCCAACCCGTACACCAGGCTGCCATCGATCTGCCCTTGCAGGCCGAGGGGATTGATAACCGTCCCCACGTCGTGGGACGAGACCATCTTCAGGACGGTGACCCGCCCTGTCTCCGGGTCAACCTCCACCTCGGCGACCTGGGTGCAGACCGACGTGATCCCCTCCGGCCGCTCGCCGTTGTATACGACGCGTACCTCGAAGTCCCGTTCACCCTCGACAAACCTCGGCTGGGCCTCTCGGGCCGCCATCAGAGCGGCCTGGCCGTACACGTGGGTGACCCGGTTTGCTCCCACCCCCGCATCCTCGACGATGTTCTCGCTCGTGGCGGCTCGGACGCTCACCTGGGACAGCGGTATCTTTAGCTCTTCGGCGACGATCTGCTGAATGATGGTGTGTGCCCCCGTACCCGTATCCGGGGCCGGCGTGTGGAGGATGACGTGCCCGTCCTTGCCCACGGTGAGCCGGGCGTTGCCGACGCCGGCCCCCGTGTGCCGGTCGTACATCGCGATGCCTTTTCCTATCAGCCTGCCACTGGCCGGCTTGGGACTGCCCCAGCTGGCCGCCTTCGCCGCCGCCTGCAGCGTCTCTTTGGCATGCAGATCGTGGAAGGGCTCCCCCAGGGCGGAGACCTCCCCGGTCTCGATAAGGTTCCGCATCCGGAACTCGACCGGGTCCAGCCCAAGCGCCCGGGCGATGATGTCGAAGTGCGTCTCCAGGGCGAAGACCACCTGGGGCGCACCCGGCGCACGCACGTGGCCTCGCGGCGTGCAGTTGGTGTTCACCCCGATGTTCTCGAACTTCGTGTTCGGGACCCGGTAGACACCCGCCGCCCAGAGGCCCCCGCCAACGGCGCCGTTGGGCAGGTTCGATGAGTACGCGCCGGTGTTCCACGTGCACTTCGAATGGTGGGCCGTGATGGTCCCGTCGTCCTTGACACCCGTCCGCATCGTCACCCGGCCGGAGTTTCGCGGGTTTCCGGCGATGAGCTCCTCGGTGTAGGTCATCACCGACTTCACCGGGTGCCCTGTGAGCCTGGCCAGCCAGTACACCACCGCCGAGTCCCAAATCGAGCCCTTGCCGCCGAAGTCCGCCCCGATGTGCTGGGTGTGGAAGACGATCTGGTCCGGCGGGATCCCGATGAGATCGGACATCTGTTTCCGTCCCACCAGGGGGTTCTTGATCGTCTCCCAGACGTGGACTACGCCGTCTTCGGCGATCTGGACCATGGCGGCGTGGGGCTCCAGGTGCCCCTGGTGATGCGACTGACAGTAAACGGTGTGCTCGAAGATGCGATCGGCCTGGGAGAACCCGGCCTCGATGTCGCCGTAAACCAGGACCTTATGGTCGTAGGTGTTGGGTGTCCCCGGCATGGGGTCGGGGGCGTTGTGGTAGCTGGCCATGTCGGGGTGGATCAGCGGTGCTCCCGGCTTCATAGCCTCCAGCTCGTCGAATACCGCCGGAAGCAATTCGTAGTCCACCTCGATGAGGTTCGCCGCCTCCTCCGCGATGGCCTTGTTCTCCGCGGCCACCGCAGCGACCCTTTCTCCAATGAACCGCACCCGGTCCTTGGCGAGGACAGGCTGGTCCCACATGCGGCGTCCCACCTGGTTCTGGGTGATGTCCCTGGCCGTGATGATGGCGTAGACGCCGGGGAGCGCCCTGGCCTTTTGAGTGTCGATACTCCTGATCAGGGCGTGGGGGTGGGGACTCCGGAGCATCTTGCACCAGAGCGTGCCCGGCAGGGGCACGTCTGCGGTGTAGACGGCCTTCCCCGAGACCTTGGCGACGCCATCTATTTGGGCGATGGGCTGGCCGACGATAGCGAACACAGGGGTGGCGGTCATAGTAGGGCCTCCTAGACTGGCAGCTGCTCCGGCGATTCTACCACTGTGATGCCCGGTAGACGGCGGAGGGCACGGTCAAAGGAGAGGACATGCCCCGTCCCTCCGGCGACAGACAGCGCGGCGAGGTAGGCGTCGGCAAAGTGGACGGCTGGGATATCACGAAACCAAGACAGGGCCTGTGCGACTACTCGTCGCTCCAGGAACGCCAGAAAGGACTCGTCGATCAGTTCCAAGAGGCGCTCCCCGATGTCTCGCCGCGGCCAGCGGTAGAAGGAGGTGAGGACATAGACGACGTCTGCAACGATGACGGGGCTCACGACGAGCCGCACCTGCTGGGCTTGGGCGGCTGTGGGGACCTCTTCGGCTCGGTCGGCCAGGTGCACAGGATCGTCGGTGATCAGACGGACCAGTACGTTCGTATCTACCTGGACCTCGGGCGGGCTACTCCTCGTCATGCTTGAAGTTAGGGTCCCACAGCCGCCGGGTCGACTCCCGCCAGGCGATTTCTCGCTGCTCCTCCCAGGTGGTAAACCTCGGCATGCCTGACTGCGGCTTGAAGACGCCCCTAAAGTCCTCGATGCTCCGTTTACGGACGGGGTGCGCTTCGAGATGCCCGTTTTCGACGGTGAACTCCAGAGCATCGCCAGGCCTTATGCCTAACTCGTCGCGGACGGCTTTGGGAATTGTTACCTGGCCTTTGGAGGTGATCTTTGCTCGGGGCATATTCTTACTTACGCTAATTCAATACTTCCCTAAT
>CAZPYZ010000382.1:0-4791 GCA_964590215.1 uncultured Dehalococcoidia bacterium
TATGGAGGGAGGGAGCCTCACTGGGGATTTTCTCACGGGGACCGGCTCCCCCCAGGCGATGCCGGGGATGCCGGGCATGGCCGGCGGCTCCATGCCGGGAGGGGCGGCCTCGCCGGAGGCGGGTCCAAAACGGCCCTTGCCCCCACAGATGCGGGCCGGGATGCTGCAGGCAGCGCACGCCAGCCTGCAGCAGGGCCGATACGGAGAAGCCATTGCGGCCTACCGCGCCATCCTCGATCGGGATCCGCAGAATGTGGAGGCCCTGACCCGCCTGGGTGTGATCCTGGGGAGCGGCGGCCATGCGGAGGAGGCGCTGATGGCCTTTGAGAGGGCCCTGGCCATCGATCCCCAGGCCGTGCACGCCCTCTTTGACAAGGGGTCGGCGTCGGGGGGCTGGCCGGGCTTGTGCTCCTGGCCATGGGGATTGGCGGATTGCGCGAGTTGATGGCGATCGGCAAGGATCCCCCCGAGCTGTTGGGCCGCCGAGTCAGCTTCACGGCCGTTCCGCTGGTTTTCGGCCTGGGGATTCTCGTCTGGTGCCTCGGTGCCGGCATCGCCTGGGCCCGCGGAAAATGAGAGGGAATCCTATGAAATGGTTCAGAAACCATCGCACGCGAAGGATGCTCTTGTCAGCGTTTCTCGCCCTGGCGCTGCTCGGGGTGCTCACCGGAGGCTCGCTCCTGCAGGCGGCCTCACTCCAGGAGTCTCTGACGTCTCGGGGGCTCACCCCAATTCCAGACAGCCTTGCCGCGCCGGCGTTTCGCCTGCCGGACCTTGCGGGGAAGATGGTAAGCTTGCAGGAGTACCAAGGCAAAATCGTCATGCTCTATTTCTGGACGACGTGGTGACCCCACTGTACGAAGGAGTTGCCTTCGATCAACCAACTGTCCCAAGCATTCAAGGAGCAGGGCTTCGTCGTGTTGGCCATCGACATCCGCGAACCGCAGGGGGTCGTCGAGAAGGCGGCGCGGGAGCGCGGCTACACCTTCCCGGTGCTGCTCGACAGCACGGCGGAGGTCACCCTGCAGTATCAGGTACGCGCCACCCCGACCGTGTATCTGATCGATCGGCGGGGCAAGCTGGTGGCTTTTGCGGTGGGGGCTCGTCCATGGGCCAGTGAGCAGGGGAAGCGACTGCTCCAAGAGCTGCTGGCCATGAAATAGCGGGCCTCATGCCCTCTCTCGAAGTGTGCCCTCCATGCCGGCTGCCATCGCCTCCCCTTGGTCGCCCCGGCTGACGGACGCCCGAACAAGGGTCAGGAGGAGCTTGGTGGACATCATCACACATGGGCTTGCGGGCGTGCTGGTCGCGCAGGCGGGCTTCGCGCAACGCATCGGGCGCCCAGCTCTGATCGCCTTGACGGCCAGCGCCATGCTTCCGGATCTGGATGTGGTCATGCGCTTCGTGGACGAGCTCGCGGTGGGCCGCTATCAGCGGGGATTGACGCATGCGTTTGCTTGCACGCAAAGTATTCGGAGATCGACTCCTACGACAGCCACGGGTACTTAATTCCGCTCGTGAGCATTTTCGTGATCTGGGACAAGCGTACCAAGGTAAAGGACATGCGGGTTGTTCCCTGGCCGGCTGGTCTCTGGATGCTGGGTGTGGGCCTGTTACTTGACCTCTTCGGTCGTTGGTGGTTTGTAAATGTCATCGCCAACTTTTCTATGCCTGTGGTGTGCGCGGGCCTTGGCCAGTTGCACCTCAGAGAGGACGAATGAGCCCTCCGGTTGGCTCCGCCACGGCTTTCACCATTCGCTCTCGCTACCGTAGCCACCCTCAGTACAGCTCGTCACAAATAGGTGTACGAAATCAGTGAGGTGCTCTCACGCGTCATTCCGGCGCAAGCCGGAATCCAGGAATCCCGCACGAGACTGGACCCCGGCTTTCGCCGGGGTGACGAACGCGGTTGAGGAGATCACGGCGGACCTCGACGTAGAAGAGCCGCGCCAGCTCTGGAAGGTACAGGGCTGAACGCTCGATCAAGGTGATCGCCAGCCGGGTCTTCTCGACCAACGCGTAGAGCTCGCGGACGATCCCCTCCAGTTCCCCGCGCGGGTCGCGCACCCGCTGGCGGGACAGCGCCGCTCCGAGCCGCGGCAGGGCCACGGCGGCCATGAGTCGCTCGCGCAGACGTTCCACGGTCGCCCCGGGAGGAGGGGTGGCGATTGGCAGCGCCGGTCGTGGGAGCGTCTCCTCGAGCAAGGCGCGGTCGATGAGTAGGTGAAACAGGGCCTCCTTGCCCTCGACGTAGTTGTAGAGCGTGCCCGGCGAGACCCCCATCTCGCGGGCAATGTCCGCCATCTGCGTGCGTATGAATTGGCCACAAGCCTCACCCCACGAGCTGTGCATCTCTGAGTAACTCCGCCAACAGCGGCACCGGCAAATCCTTACATTTTTTGCCCAATGGCGATAAGGAGAACGACCATGAACGTGCGTCGGACGGTGATTACGGCAGTCGTGGCAGTGTTGGCCCTGGTACCAGTGATCGGGCTGGCGCAGACGGGCCCAGGGCAGGAGATCGAAGGAGGGAAGGCTATGAGCGAGTTTTTGCAGAGCTACGGCTTCTTCATTCTCATCGCGGCCCTCATGCTGGCGTGCCACCTGTTCCACGTCGGGGGGCAGAGAGGGGGGAAAGAGGATGACCCGCACCGGCCGTCTGCCGGGCACCAGCATTAGAGCACACGCATCCCCAGCGGCGGGGGGCCGCCGCGGCACGTCAAGCGGAGGCTAGCCTATGAAACCAACACAGCAACGATTCTCCATCTGGTACTTCATTGCAACATTCGTGGGGCTGTTACTGATACAATCCTTGCTCTTTGCGCCCCACACCGAGAACATCTCCTACCGGGACTTCAAGCTCCTCCTGAAGGCAGGAAAGGTCGAGGACCTGGCGCTGGGCGAGCGGACGATTGCCGGGCGCCTCAAGACAGATGGGCTGGAGGGGCTTCTGCCTGCAGAGAAAATCACAGAGCTGCAGCGGGTCGGTCAGGGCGAGCACCGCTTTGTCACGGTGAAACTTGAGGACCCCACACTCATCCCGGGCTTGGAGGCCGCTGGCATCCAGTTCCGAGGGCGGATCGAGAGCAACTGGTTGGGCACCCTCCTCTCCTGGATCCTTCCCGCGCTGGTCTTCGTCGGCATCTGGGGGCTGGTTATGCGCCGCATGGGCACAGCCAGCGGCCTGATGGCCATCGGGAAGAGCAAGGCGAAGGTCTATGTGGAGAAGGCCACCGGAGTGACCTTCGAGGATGTGGCCGGCATCGACGAGGCCCGCGCCGAGCTGATGGAGATTGTCGATTTCCTGAAGCAGCCAGAGCGGTATCGACGCCTGGGGGGCAAGATCCCTAAGGGGGCGCTGCTGGTGGGAGCGCCGGGGACCGGCAAGACCCTGCTGGCGAAGGCCGTCGCCGGGGAAGCGGCCGTCCCCTTCTTCAGCTTGAGCGGCTCGGACTTTGTGGAGATGTTCGTGGGCGTTGGGGCCGCGCGGGTGCGGGACCTCTTCGCGCAGGCCCAGGAGAAGGCGCCGAGCATCGTGTTTATCGACGAGCTGGATGCCCTGGGGAAGGCGCGTGGCATCAGCCCGATCATGGGTGGCCACGACGAGCGGGAGCAGACGTTGAACCAGTTGTTGGCCGAGATGGACGGCTTCGATACGCAGAAGGGGGTCATCATTCTCGCCGCCACCAACCGGCCCGAGATCCTTGATCCCGCTCTGCTCCGTCCAGGCCGCTTCGATCGCCAGATCGTGATCGACCGGCCGGACCTGAAGGGGCGGGAGAAGATCCTGCGGGTACATACTCGCCAGGTCACGCTGGCGCCGGATGTGGATTTCTCACTCATCGCGGCGCGGACAGCGGGGTTCGTCGGCGCAGACCTCGCCAATTTGGTCAACGAGGCGGCGCTGCGGGCCGCCCGCGAGGGGAAGACCGCGGTGGAGATGGCGGACTTCGATGAGGCCATCGATCGGCTGGTCGCCGGGCTTGAGCGCAAGTCCCGCGTCATCAACCCCAAGGAAAAAGAGATCGTCGCCTATCACGAGGCGGGCCATGCCCTGGTGGCCGAGTCCCGGCCACAGGCGGATCGGGTCGCCAAGATCTCCATCATCCCGCGCGGGGTGGCGGCGTTGGGCTATACCCAGCAGCAGCCGACAGAGGATCGTTATCTCCTCACGCGCCAGGAATTGCTCGATCGGCTGGATGTGCTCCTGGGCGGGCGTGTGGCGGAGGAACTCGTGTTCAGCGATGTGTCGACTGGAGCGCAGGACGACCTGCAGCGGGCCACCGACATCGCGCGCCATATGATCACCCGCTACGGGATGAGCGAGGCCCTGGGGCTGGCCACCTTCGAGGCGCCACGCCAGGCCCTCTTCCTGCAGGTGCCCACAGGTGGGCCCAAGGAATATAGCGAGGAAACCGCTCGGCAGATTGATGCCGAGATCCACGAGCTGCTGCAGGCGTCCCGTGGGCGGGTGCGGGAGACACTGACCGCCAAACGTCACCTGTTAGAGGCCCTGGCCAAACTGCTGATGGAGCGCGAGGTCGTGGACCGGGATTCCCTCACCCAGCTGCTGGCCGCACCGAGTCCTGCGTAGTGATGGGAAGGCTTGGAAGAAAGAAGAGGGGACATTGTAAGGGGCCTGGAGGTGAGGAAAGCACCCAGGCTGCCGTCCCCGAAGTCGGTGGAGAAGAGAGGACAGCAACCGCAAAAGGAGGACGCCATGGCGACGGTGAAAGACCCTGTGTGTGGGATGGACATCGACCCAAACAAGGCGGCGGCGAAAGCGGAGTA
>CAZPYZ010000383.1:0-4776 GCA_964590215.1 uncultured Dehalococcoidia bacterium
ACCGGGGCCGAGCGCACGACACCATGCCTTGGAGCGCAGCCTTCCAGGCTGCTGGGGCGAGGGAGGCGGGGAGGCAGGCAGGATGCCTGCGCTCCAAGGGAGGCTTTCCAGCCGCACTCCAAGGCTGCTAAGCTCCCCGGCCCTCCGCGTAGCGAAGCAGGGCGGCGGTTCCCTTGGGAACCCGCGTCGGCCCGTAGGGCACGTCCTTGCCGATGAAGATCATGGAGCCCGGCCCGTAGGTCTTGTCGCCCATCTGGACCTCGCCCTCCAGGACGTACCACATCTCGTTGTAGGGGTGGCTGTGGACGTCCAGGTCCGTCTCGGGACCCCAGTATCTGATCATGATGTTGGGGCCGTCCTTGCTCTCGTAGAGGAACCGGGTGTTTCCCTGGCCGGTCTTTTTAAGCTCGACTTCGCTGGTGTTGACGGCGTGGTAGATCATGGTGTCCTCCTCTTTGAGTGTCAGAATCAGATGGTATCATCGTAGGCGGCCCCCGTTGCTTACCGACGTTTTTGCCCTCCTCATCGTTGTTCTGGGACTGGCCGTATTCGAGACGGTAAGCTCGGTCGACAACGCGGTCATCAACGCCGACGTCCTCTCCACCATGGGACAGCGGGCGCGCCGCTGGTTCCTCCTCTGGGGCCTGCTCATCTCGGTCTTCGCGGTGCGGGGGCTGCTGCCGTGGCTCATCGTATGGGGCGCGACGCCGGACCTGGGGCCTCTGGGGGCCCTGACCGCGACCTTCAGCGATGATCCTCACGTTGTCGAGAGCATCGAGCGGTCAGCGCCGGTCCTATTTGCGGGCGCGGGGGTGTTTCTGGTGCTGTTGTTCGTGCACTGGCTCTTCCTGGAGCCGAAGCACTACGGGTTGATAGGCGAACGCTTCTTCCATGCCCAGGCGCCCTGGTTTTTCACTGCGGCGTCGGTAATCCTGGCGCTCATCGTATGGTTCGCCCTCAGGCGGGACCCGCTCATGGCCTTTGGGGCCGTCCTGGGATCGACCGCGTTCTTCATCACTCACGGGTTCAAACAGTACATGGAGCAGGGAGAGAAAGAACTGATAGCCACCGGCGGTTCCGATGTCAGCAAAGTCTTCTACCTGTCGGTCATCGACGCGACCTTCTCCATCGACGGCGTCCTGGGCGCCTTCGCCTTCACCCTATCGGTGCCTTTGATCCTGTTGGGGAACGGCCTAGGAGCCATCGTCGTGCGCCAAATGACGGTGAGCAACATTGAGCGAATCAAGCGCTATCGCTACCTGAAGAATGGAGCGATGTACTCCATTTTTTGCCTAGGCGCCGTCATGGTTGGGGAGAGCTTCGGGATGGAAGTGCCGGTCTGGATCCCGCCCCTCATAACCTTCGGGGTCCTGGGCTTCTTCTTTTACCGGTCATGGGTGCTGGTACGCGCTGAGGCGGAGGAGGAGGAGGATGCTACTATAGGGCGACGAGAAGGGGAGTAGCCGTCCGCCACCTCAGGCGGACCCACTGGTCGTCAACACGGGCCTCCGGGCCCCGGCCAGCGGCGCGTAACTGATGGCGAGACCTTCTCCGGCTATGCGTGCAGGAGAAGCGCCATGTCGCAGGGTTCTGCTGTCCTCGCCCAGGAACTGGCGAGTCCTCATCGACTCTCATCTGAAGCGGTCGCTACGGCGCTCAGCACCGACCTGCGGGCCGGGCTTTCCGTTGAAGAGGCGGCGCGCCGGCTGCAGGAGATGGGCCCGAATGAGCTCCAGGAGAGGCCCGGGCCGACTATCTGGCAGCTGACCCTCGCTCAGTTCAACAACTTCCTCGTGATTCTGCTGCTCGCCGCGGCCGGCGTTTCGCTGGCCCTCGGAGAGTTTATAGATGCGGGCGCCATTCTTGCCATCGTGGCCTTGAATGCCGTGCTCGGCGTCGTACAGGAGCACCGGGCCAATAGAGCGATGGAAGCGCTGAAGCGGCTGGCATCGCCAACGGCGCGGGTGATCCGAGGCGGGCAGATCGCCGACATCCCGAGTCGAGACCTGGTCCCAGGGGACGTCCTCCTGCTGGAGGCCGGGAACTATGTGGCCGCAGACGTACGCCTGGTGGATGCGGCCAACCTCCGCATTGAAGAAGCCGCCCTCACCGGGGAGTCCAATCCGGTGGAGAAGGACGCCTCCGCCAGCTTCCCTGAGGAAACACCGCTGGGTGACCGTCTCAATCTGGCGTTCATGGGGACTCTCGTGACCTATGGCAGGGGTCAGAGCGTCGTGACGGCCACAGGAATGCGGGCCGAGATAGGAAAGATCGCGGCGATGCTGCAGTCCGTGAAGGAAGAGGCCACTCCCCTCCAGAAAAAGCTCGAGGATCTCGGGAAGGTTCTCGGAACCGCATGCATCGTGATCGCCGCCCTCGTCGTCGCGCTGGGTATTGCTCGGGCGGCCGCCACTGACGAGGGGCCGGTGCTCGAGTACATTGTCGAGCTCCTGCTCACGGCCATCAGTCTAGCTATCGCGGCGGTGCCCGAGGGACTTCCGGCTATCGTGACTGTTTGCCTCGCGATTGGGATGCAGCGGATGGTCCGCCGCAATGCCCTTATACGGAAGCTGCCCGCCGTGGAGACCCTGGGAAGCGCAACCTACATCTGCTCCGATAAGACGGGGACATTGACGCAGAACAAAATGCTCGCGGAGCGCGTCTACATGAACGGCCGCCTCTATGAGGTGACCGGCGTCGGCTACGAGCCGGAAGGGGAGATCCGGTCCGACGGCCAGGGAGCATCGGGTAACGAAGTCCAGGAACTCCAGGAACTGCTCCGCTGTGCAGCGTTGTGTAACGATGCCGTTCTGCAGCGGGTGGACGAAGGCGGTGAGGAGTCTTCGGGGGATGGGGGTGCGAACTGGCGGCTCATCGGCGATCCCACAGAAGGAGCGCTCGTTGCGCTGGCCGCCAAGGCTGGGCTCTGGAAACAGGAGCAGGAGGAAGAGCTTCCTCGGGTAGCCGAGATCCCCTTCGACTCTGCACGCAAGTGGATGGTGACCGTGCACCAGGACTCCAGGGCCGGAGGGGCCATCGCCTATCTTAAGGGCGCGCCCGATGTAGTGCTGGGCCTCTGCGATTCCATCTTGATAAATGGCGCTACTTTGCCGCTCGGCGATAGAGAGCGCCACGAGGTCTTGCAGTGCAATCAAGCGATGGCGAGCGACGCGCTTCGGGTGCTTGGTTTCGCCTTGCGCGAGTTGGAACGGGCGCCGGCTCGCCTCGAGCCGGGGGATGTCGGCCAGGGATGCACGTTCCTGGGACTGGTGGGAATGATCGACGCCGCGAGGCCTGAGGCGAGAGACGCCATCCAACTCTGCCGCAGCGCGGGCATACGGCCGGTCATGATCACCGGAGACTTTCTTACCACGGCCGTGGCGATTGCCCACGACCTGAACTTGCTGCGTCCTCGAGGCAGGGCGGTTACCGGTGCGGAACTCGACGCGCTGAGTGAGGACGAGTTCCTGGATCAGGTTGAAGACATCGACGTTTACGCGCGAGTCTCGCCGCAGCACAAGGTGCGGATAGTGGACGCCCTGATGCAGCGGGAATACGTCGTCGCAATGACCGGTGATGGGGTCAACGACGCTCCCGCGCTCAAGAAGGCGTCGATCGGCGTGGCCATGGGCATCACCGGAACCGACGTCACCAAGGAGGTGGCCGCCATGGTGCTGGCCGACGACAATTTCATCTCCATCGTAAGCGCCATCGAGGAGGGCCGCATCGTCTTCCGCAATGTCAAGCAGACGACGGCATATCTGTTCATGACCAACATCGGCGAGGTGGCGACGGTCCTGGCGGCGGTGTTCGCCGGCCTGCCCCTTCCTCTCCTGCCGGCGCAGATCCTCTGGATGAACCTGGTGACCGACGGCTTTCCCAGCCTCGCCCTGGCCACCGAAGGCGTGCATGGCGACGTCCTCAACGAACCGCCGAAGAGCCGCAAGACGCCGTTCCTCTCGAAGAACGTCATCGTGCTCACCGTCGTGACGTCGGCCATCATGTGCGCCGGCACGCTGCTGCTGTTCGTCCGGGCGCTGTCCGGCGGCGACCCGGAGTACGCGCGCACGGTCGCGTTCACCGCCATGGCCATGTTCCAGCTCTGGAACGTCTTCAACATGCGTTCCGGGCGGAAGTCGCTCCTGGATATCGGGTTCTTCAGCAATTTTTACGTCGTGCTGGCCGTCGCCGCCTCCATCGGCCTGCAGATGGCCGTTCTTTATGTGCCGGGACTCCAGAAGGTGTTCCAGACGGCCCCGCTCGGCGTCATCGACTGGGCGGCCATCGTCTTGACCACGTCATCGGTCGTCGTCGCCGTCGAACTCTTCAAGCTAGCGTATCGCCGCGGCGCGATACCGAAGTCCTGGGCTTGACCGGTTGACGGTCGCGGTTTTTTCCGACACCCTGCATCCATGGTCTTTTCGCTTCGAAAGGGGCCGCCATGCGCCGCTTCCTTACGCTTTTGCTTGCAGCCGGGGTATTCGCTCCTTCGACCGCCCGCGCCGAGTGGCGTCATCGGGTCGACCTGGTGACCTCGTTCGATACGTTCGGCTATCGCGCGGCGAAGATCCTTTCTCCCGACGGCGAGGCCATGTTCGACGCCGGCCTGACCGACAAGGCGCGCGGCGAGGTCCGCGGACGGTTCCGCATCCTCGGTTCCTACCTGCACTTCGAGCTCGAGCCGTATACGATCGTTCCCGAGCGGGCGCTGATGGTCAATCTCGCGGGGATCGAGGCCAGCGCGATGGTGCCGGTCTGGGACCGTTTCCGCGCCGG
>CAZPYZ010000384.1:0-4770 GCA_964590215.1 uncultured Dehalococcoidia bacterium
GGGGTATAGGCCTCGGGGGAGGCGAAGCGGGCCGGAGCCGCGGCCGGCGCTTCCAGTGACTGCCCGCACTCGTTACAGAAGCGGCTGCCCGGCGGATTGGGCTGGCCGCATCCCGGACAGGATCGATCGAGCTTGCTCCCGCAGCCGTTGCAGAACTTGGCGGCCGGAGGATTTTCTTGCTGGCACCTGAGGCACTTCATCGTTTTACGGCCCCGGCAGGCGAGGGCGCCTGCGCTCCACTCTTAGGTGAACTACTCAAATCAGGGAGCGGGATTGGCCCCCATCCACATTGATGGCAGCCCCGGTGAGGAGGCTGGCCTGCTCGGAGGCCAGAAAAACGGCCACCGCCGCGACCTCTTCAACTTTGCCGAACCTGCCCATGGGCATGTCCCGCTTCACGAAGGCCGCCATGGCCTCGGGGTCCTGTTCCACTCGGCGGGCCCAGCCGCCCCCGGGAAAGAGGATCGAGCCCGGGCAGA
Source organism: uncultured Dehalococcoidia bacterium (assembly GCA_964590215.1). Lineage (GTDB taxonomy): Bacteria > Chloroflexota > Dehalococcoidia > SHYD01 > SHYD01 > CAZPYZ01. The sequence continues at coordinate 480 of CAZPYZ010000384.1, forward strand.
GGCTGTTGACGGTGATGCCTTGAGCCGCGACCTGCGCGGCGAGGCTCTTGGAGAAGCTGATGACAGAAGCCTTGGCCGCGTTGTAGGTGGGGTTGCCCCCAGCCTCCCGGCCCCAGATGGAAGCGATGTTGATGATGCGGCCGTAGCTCTGGGCCTGCATAACCGGCAGCACCAGACGGGAGGTGCGGATGGCGGCGAAGAGGTTCACGTCGAGGGCGGCCTGCCAGTCGTCATCCGATGGCGTGGCCCCGCCGCGGGAACCGCCCACGTTGTTCACCAGTACATGCAGGCTACCGAAGCGCTCGAGCGCCGTGTCCACCACCCGCTGGATGTCCTCAGGTACGGTCATGTCGGCCGGGATCGCGAGGGCGCCGACGCCCTTTGACCGCAGTTCGCCTGCAGTCTGTTCCAGCGCCTCCCTTCCCCTGGCGCAGAGGGCGATGCCGCACCCTTCCTCGGCGAGGCCCAAGGCGATGGCCTTCCCGATACCCCGGCTGCCCCCGGTAACAAGGGCTGCCCTTCCCTTCAGTCCCAGGTCCATAGAACCTACGATAGCACCGCCGCGTGCCCTCCGCACGGCCGCTAGCAAGATAGCCTACGCCCGTTCCGGGACTGCGCCCGGAACGGGGGTCCTTCGGGCACGTGGAACACGACTCGGACGTGTCGGTACAGGATGCTCCCGCTCACGCAGATTCCCTTGCCTCTAACGCCCGCCCGTCCCCTGAACTCTGAGCTCCTACCTGAGCTGACTTTTTTAGCACTCTAACGAAAAGAGTGCTAAAAAAGTCTTGACACCTGTGGATAACCCCGCCTAAGATACGTTGTCGTCAGGCAGGTGCTAAGCGCCCCAGAGGCTCATGGTGGTCCAGCGGCAGGCTCACGGCATCTATCTCAACAAACAGTCCAACAAGGTGAAGCGCATCGGCATCGGTGTGCATCCACCGGAGGGCTCGGAGTGGGTGAAGGTGACGGACGACCCCAACGCGACGATCCTGGCCATTCGGGACGAGGCGAAGGAAAAGAACCTGAGCCCTAAGGCAGAAGAGATTCAGTGGGACTTCTAGAGCTGCCGTAGGGAACTCTACCGGGTTCTCTTTTTTTGGCCGAAGGCTTAGCACTCTCGGACCGTGACTGCTAGGCGGCAGCCGGCGGGTCGCCTCAGGAACGGATCTTAGGCATCAGCAAAGCACACTTAAGAAGGAGGAGTTTATGACGACCATCACGGCCACAAGCATCGTCCCCATGGGCGACCGCGTCGTGGTCAAAGCCCTGGAGAAGGAAGAGATCACCAAGAGCGGCATCGTGCTTCCCGACACCGCCAAAGAGAAGCCCCAGGAGGGCGAGATCGTGGCCGTTGGCCCCGGTCGCATGACTGATGAAGGGAAACGCATCGCTATGGAGTTGAAGAAGGGTGACCGCGTTATCTTCGCGAAATACGCGGGCACCGAAGTGAAGCTGGATGAAACGGAGTACTTAATCCTCCGTGAATCCGACGTTTTGGCGAAGTTGAGCTAACAGCTCTCAGCCATCAGCCGTCAGCCCCCCGACGGAGGGTTGGCGGCCTGAAAGCTGACTGCTAAAAGCTGATAGCTAACAAGGAGGACACATATGGCTAAGCAGCTCGTCTTCGACGAGGAGGCGCGTAGGGCGCTGAAGCGGGGGATCGACTCTCTCGCGGACACGGTGAAGATTACCCTCGGTCCCAAGGGCCGGAATGTAGTACTGGACAAGAAGTGGGGTGCCCCCACCATCACCAACGACGGTGTCACCATCGCCAAAGAGATCGAGCTGGAGGACCCCTTCGAGAACATGGGGGCCCAGTTGGTCAAAGAGGTCGCGACCAAGACCAACGACATCGCCGGTGACGGCACCACCACTGCCACCGTCCTGGCTCAGGCCATGCTGCATGAGGGCATGCGGAACGTTGCCGCCGGCGCCAACCCTATGGCCTTGAAGCGTGGCATCGAGAAGAGCGTCGACGCCGTCGTCGCCCGTATCAAGGATCTGTCGACCCCAGTCTCCGGCAAGGAGCAGGTCGCCCAGGTTGCCGCGATCTCCGCGGCCGACCCCGAGATCGGTAACCTCATCGCCGAGGTGATGGACAAGGTTGGCAAGGATGGCGTCATCACCGTGGAGGAGTCCAAAGGGCTGAAGTTCGAGACGGAGTACGTCGAGGGGATGAACTTCGACCGGGGCTACATCAGCCCCTACTTCGTGACCAACGCCGACCGGATGGAAACCGTCATCGAAGACCCCTACATCCTCATCTACGACAAGAAGATCTCGGCGGTGGCCGACGTCCTCCCTGTGCTGGAGAAGGTGCTGCGGGTGACGAAGAACATCGTGATCATCGCCGAGGAGGTCGAGGGCGAGGCGCTGGCGACGCTGGTGGTGAACAAACTGCGAGGGACTATCAACTGCCTCGCGGTGAAGGCCCCTGGCTACGGCGACCGCCGCAAAGCCATGCTGGAGGACATCGCCATCCTGACGGGTGGGCAGGTCATCAGCGAAGAGGCTGGCCGCAAGCTGGACGGCGTGCAGGTGGAAGAGCTGGGCCGGGCCCGCAAGCTGGTGGCCGACAAGGACGAGACCACCATTGTCGAAGGCCACGGTGCCGCGGATGCCATCAAGGCCCGCATCGCGGCCATCAAGAACCAAATGGAAGAGACCACCTCCGACTACGACAAGGAGAAACTGCAAGAGCGGATGGGCAAACTCTCCGGTGGGGTTGCGGTTATCCGGGTCGGGGCCGCGACAGAGGTGGAGCTGAAGGAGAAGAAGCACCGGGTTGAGGACGCCCTCCAGGCGACCCGAGCCGCGGTCGAAGAAGGCATCGTCCCCGGGGGCGGGGTGACCTACCTCAACGCCCTGACGGCTTTGGACAGCTTGTCTCTCACTGGTGACGAAGCTACCGGCATCACGCTGGTACGCCGGGCCCTGGAAGAGCCAATGAAGCGTATCGCGTTCAATGCCGGGAAGGAGGGCTCGGTGGTCGTGGAGGAGGTTCGCCGGCGCCAGCGCGAGGCTGGAAACAGCCTCAACCTCGGCTACGATGCGGCCAAAGACGAGTTCGATGACCTCCTGAAGCGAGGCATAATCGACCCCGCCAAAGTCACGCGCGCGGCCTTGGAAAACGCGGCGAGCATCTCGGCCATGGTGCTGACCACGGATTCCCTGGTCACCGACATCCCGGAGAAGAAGCCGGCTATGCCCGCTATGCCCCCGGGCGGCGGCGACATGGACTTCTAACCGGCAAGCCAAGAAAAAGGGGGCGGCCATCGGCCGCCCCCTTTTTCATCTCGTTGCTCAGAGACGGAGCAGCCTCCGGATCCGCCGGTCTACTGTATCCATAGTTGCACTGGACAAACTCCCTAGCTGGCGCCGGAGGCGCTCGCCGGCGACGGTTCTGACTTGATCACACATGACGAAGCTGGGTCGCCGAAGCCCGCCTTCGGGCGGATGTATGAGGACATGCAAAGGAAGGCGCCGATCGCGGGTGGTGATAGGAAGAAGGACGACCAGGCGGGAGCGGCTCCGGTTGAAGAAATCTGCGGACACCAAGACGCAAGGGCGTTCTCCGCCCTGCGCATGGCCGCGTACGGGATCGAGATCGGCGGTCCAGACATCTCCGCGGGAGAGAAGTACGCCAACTGGTTGTGTCATCCGCTCTTTTCACCGTCTTCATATGGGAAATCCTGCAGGCCATCCATTAGCGTGACATCCCACGCTGCCCGTTCCGCGAGCTCCTCCGCCGTCAACTGAGGATCGGCCCAAATTCGCGCGTACGCCTCGTCAACTTCATCCCAAAAACGGTGCTCTTCGTACAGTTCGACGGCCTTTGCGATGACCTCAGCCATGGACTGGTGGGTCGTATTGGCGAGCTCACGTAGGGTTTGATGCGTTTCTTCGGTTATGCGTACCGTCGTCGTGCCCATCTACATCTCCGTATACCAGGTTATCTACTTAAACTACTACATTCTGCGCAATGGTACAAACTGGGTAGTCGTAGAGTCATAGGTCATAGTTGTCAGTGAGTGCTGGCCGGATGCCGGAGGGCTGCCCAGGGTACAGGCCCACCGGGCTACTTGTCCCGCCTGTCGACGCTGCGGGCGATGGGCTAACCCGGCTGTATCTTGAGCGCTGCCAAAGCCTCCCAGAGTATTGGATCCTTGGGTGGGAGGGGCACTGAGGTGGATGGACCGGAGTGGCTGCGAGCCACCCTACCCCGGTACGCGCACGGCTGGGCCGGGGCTGGTGGCGGTGGGACGACACGCGATGAGCGCGGCGTCGG
>CAZPYZ010000385.1:0-4761 GCA_964590215.1 uncultured Dehalococcoidia bacterium
AGTCACCTTCAACGAGCGCCGTGACGCGCTTGGCGCCCCTCTCCGCAAGTTGCGCTTCAACCTCGGACACCAGCCGCCGCGCCACGTTCTGCCGCCGGTATGCCGGGTGGACCGCCAGGCGGTACATCTCGCCCCGCACACCATCGAAGGTCCCGATCAACGATGCGACAACCTGACTGCCCGCCGTCGCAAGAAGGAACACCGCGGCCGGGTGCCGGATGGCCAGAACGATGTCCTCGATGGTGTCCGTTGGCGTGACGGTAGCGCCCGCGTCCTGCCAAAGGGCCAGCACGGCAGGCGCGTCTGCGTCACGACAGAACCGAAACACCACGTCGGGTGGTGCTGCCTGACTCATGGCGAACCTTCACTACGAATCACGGCCCCGTCTGCGTCGGGGCTGGCAGGGGTCATCGCAAGCCCTCCTTCGAGACTCGGTTTTTCTCTGTTCCGCCAGCGAGAGGGCCCCGGCACGACTCACGGTCGGATCACGGTAACCTCTCGGATCTCACCTGACCGGCCACGTACGCGCAGGCATACCTCCTCGCCCGACTGATGCTTACGGATTGCGGCCTGAATGGAGGAGACGTCGAGGTCGGAGGCGATCTCCTGCCCATCCACGGAGAGGACACGGTCTCCGGCGGCCAGGCCGGCCAGCGCGGCCGGGCTCCCAGCTCTCGGCCGACGAACGACCACCCCTGGCTCGGCCAGCGCGGCCGGGCTGGTCTGTTGCCACGATTGGTTCACGGTCACCGTGCCGTGCGGGGAACAGAGGCACACCCCGAGACCGCACGACGGGCACCGGCACCGGCATTGCTGGCCCTGCTCGGTCAACCCCCAGACCACTACTTCCGAGGCCAGCTGATTGATCTCCTGGGCCGCGGCGGCATAGCCGCGCAGATGCGCCTCCGCCAGGTCCGCGGTGTTCCCTTCCCCGCTGCTGTCATAGAAGCGGTGGGCGAGTGCATGAAGCCCCGCGTAGGCAAAGGCCAGGTGGGCGCAGGCCGTGTGGATAGCATGGAGCCCCTGGAACGCGGCGTCAGAGCCCCCGCTCCCTCCGGGCGGCCCTGCTATGGGGAGAGCCATGATGGTCTCGGGGGAACCAGGCAGTTGGCCACCTATGGCTTGCAGGCGTTCTTCGAGCGCTGCCCGCTGGGTCCGGACGGTGTCGCCCAGGCCCCTTACCACTTGGGAGGCGTCGGCATGCCCGCCGACCAGGACCGACCATTCCTCCAGAGCCTTCTCCATCTGCCGCTCAAGGGCCACGATCTCACCCGCGCACTGCTGCAATTTCGTTTGATTGATCTGGTCGACCATGGGGCGCCTCCATGAAGGTTTCGGGGTTCTTGAAGCGGCCGGTCAGGGCCTGATGTTCTGGTTCAACCGGAACAGGTTCGTCGGGTCGTACTTCCCCTTGACCTTGGCCAGCCGGTCGTAGTTGACGCCGTAGCTCGCCCGGACCCGCTCGTCCCCTTCGGACGCCATCAGGTAGTTCACGTAGACGCCATCCTCCATGAACGGGGCCAGGATATCCCACGACTCACGGACCCACCTGATATTCGCCTCGTCGTCCTTCGCCTCGCTCCAGGCCCCCACCAGCAGCATGCTGTACTCGGCCTTGCGGTCGAGGCGCTGGCGCACGGAGCGCGTCGTGGTGAGCAACTTATCCACCGTGGCGAGGTCCATGACGGCACCTCCAGCGCACTGTCTAGGCCTGGGGTTTGATGTTCTGGTTCAGGCGGAACAGGTTGGTGGGGTCGTACTTCGTCTTGAGCGGACATCGCGGAGATCGGCGCGGCCCGCAAGGCTGGCCTGGCCCGTTGCGGGTCTTAGGTCTTACGGCTTCCAACCTACGGCCTCCCCCATGACACTCGCATGGAATGAGTCGGGCCTGGCAGCCCAGTCATTCCACTCTTTCCGCATACGATCGAGCGTTTCCGCATCGGCGCGGCCGGACTGGGTGGCAAAGTCGGCCAGAGAGGGTTGTTCCAACATGCGAATTGCGGTGTCGGCGAACTGCCTTAGCGTGTCGGGAGTCCCATGGCAGTCGCAAGAAGCGGAGCCTTCGACGTTATGGAAGCCAGCGGCAGCAAGGATCCCTCTCAGCCGCCGGCCGCACTGTAGGTCGGTGCCCCGTTCACGGTACCAAGCATGCACGAGTTCCGCGCTATCCGCCAGGACGCCTTCGGCCGTCAACATGAGGGCGGCCCAATCGGTATCTCTCGCCCCGAACACCCCGCCGGGCTTCAGGACCCGAGATACTTCCGTCGCCGCTCGTACCGGGTCCTTGAGATACATGAACACCGCGTGTTCAAAGGCTGCGTCGAACGAGCTGTCTGGAAAGGGCAGCTCATGGAGATCTGCAACACGGAACTGCACGTTCGTCACGCCGCGCCTGGCCGCGTAGGTCGTCGCCGCTGCTATCCGTTCTTGGTCAAGATCGATCCCGATCACATGACCAGGGGCCACGGCTTCGGCCAGTCCCACGCTGATCGTGCCGTGACCGCATCCGCAATCGAGTAGATCCATCCCGGGTCGCAGATGAGGCAAGAGGAAGGCGGCCTCTTTCGCTGCAGTGCGGCTCAAAAGAAGGTTTGTATATGCTCGCGTGACTCCGGTTGGAAGAGATGCGGGCGGATTGAGAGAGGTCATTGAAAGCGCTCCTCTGGTTGTCAGTTCGTTTCTTATGCCTTCGGTAAGAGGGATTCCAGTAATCTGACGGCCTGTTCGCCGCCCCCCTGCTCCTGGATCATGGCCGCCAAGCGCTGTGCTGCCGCTCGGTATGCCGGATCTGCGAGCATCTCCTGGACTGCCGCGGCGATCTCTGCTGGCCGGGCGTCCCAGGCGAGCACGCGCGCGGCGCCGGCTTCGGCGATCCTGCCGGCCACCAGGGGTTGGTCCTTGCCGAAGGGCATACAGAGCATCGGCACACCATGAGCCACCGCCGCTATCGCGGTGCTATGCCCAGCGTGGGTGATTACCAGGCTGGCCGCGGGGAGCACCCAGCTGTGAGGAATGAACTGCACGATGGTCGCGTTGGCGGGGCTTTTGATGGCGAGCGGGTCCACCATGGGACCGGTGGTGACCAGCACGCGGACCGGGGCACTGGCCAGGGCATCGACCACCGTTTGGAGAACCACCAGCAGCTGTTCTGCAAACATAGTCGTGAAGGCAACTAGCACGAGTGGCTTGGCGTCGTCGACCGGCCAGGGAGCAACCCAGGACCCGGGCCGGGCCGGCTCATCGAACATCGGGCTGACGTACCTAAAGCTGGCCGGGGCGGTCGCGCTCGCGCGATCCAGGACCGGCAGCGTCGCAATCAGGCAGATCGCGGCGCGGCTCCACAGCTCGATATTTGAAGTCACATCGCGTAGTCCCAGAGCACGGCGCAGCTCCAGCGATCTCCTCACCCGATCCAGGTTCCTCTCAAGGGTGAACGCCTCCAGGAGCGTGTGCACCAGGATGGCCGCCGGCAGCTGAGAAAGCTCAGCGGCCACCACAGCAGCGTAAAGCATACAGTCCACCACCAGCGCGTCCGGCCGGTAGCGCCCAACCTCCGCGAGGACATCTTCCGCGACCGCTGGATGCATCAGGAAATTGTCTGCAGCCCGCACCTGGCCCGGCGGCGGAGCAAAGTTCGCTTCCCATGCCGGGGCCGTCCGATACGCGGCAAAGGCGAAGCCCGCGCTCTCGATGCGCTGCTGCTGCACGGGGTTGCTAAGGAGGAGCGTCTCATGCCCCCGCCGGACCAACGCCCGGGCGAGGCCGGCGGTAGGCGGCCAGTTGCCGCCTCCATCAAGGGTGACAAACAGGAATCGGTGCGGCTCCACTTGTGATCGCCCGCGCCTTACGCCGGCTCTCGTCGGATCACCCCCGGGATTCGATCGAAGTCGTGATCGAACGAGGCTATCTCCTTATCGCCGCCCGCAAGCGCTTTCGCAGCCAGCAGGGCGTCGGCGAAGTCCAGATTGTGCTGGCGAAACAGCACTAACGCCAACTGTGCTTCGGCCTTGTTCTGGCTGATGATGCCGTCCGGCTGCATCAGCTCCAGCAGAGCGTCAGCGATGTTTCCCCGGTCCATTCGGTAGTAGGAGGAGAGGGTCCACACAATCTCCGCGAGGGTCACGTCCTCGATGGTCACCCAAACGCTCCCCGCTCGGATGGCGTCGAACAGCCGGTGAGCCCTTGGGGCATGATCCGGGTGGTCGTCTGCGATGTGGCGAATGACCACGTTCGCGTCAACCCTCATGACTCAGTTCGACATCGTGGCCAAGGGCGTTAGTGACTGCTTCCCTGCGGGCTGCCTCTCGCTCGGCTTCCCGGCTGGTGAAGGGTGGGGCAGTCTTCAGGGCGCGACGGAGGCGCTCGATACCGCCGCTCCGGACCGGATAGAGGAAAGCCCGCTCCCCTTCCAGGACGAAGACGACCTGCTCTCCTACCTGGAGCGAGAGGGCTTTCCGAACGTCCTTGGGAATAGTGATCTGGCCCTTGGAGGTGATGGTTGCTGTGCTCATCCTTCCTTACCCTTTATGTGATGTAAGGAACAGTATAAGAGATGTTCGCGGCGTCAACCCGCTTTCCACCCATTCAAGGGCACCCTGCGCGGCCAGCTACTTACGCCGGGCAGTAGCGGGTACGATGCGGCCCGCCAGGTCTGGAACGCCATGATCGACCGCCGGCCTGCGCTCATCGCGCGCTGTGCCTGCGTCGCCGATGTCACCGCTGCCGCTGAAGCGGTACCCGCCGTCGCAGGGGTACCCGAAG
>CAZPYZ010000386.1:0-4758 GCA_964590215.1 uncultured Dehalococcoidia bacterium
GCCAGGACCTTCACCTTCCACCTGCGCAGGGGGGTCAAGTTCCATTCGGCGCCGCACCTACCTGCAACTGCTCCAGGCCCAACTGAAGCGGATCAACGTCAACTTCACCCTTGACCCCATGCCCCAACCCCAGCAGCGAGAGAAGCGCTACGCCGGGGATTTCTGGCTGGACCTGGGGATGGGACAGGGCACCTTCGAAGCCGATATCGACTCCGTACTCTTCGGCACGTATAGGACCGGCGGGTCAGGGAACTACACCGCCCTGAGCGACCCGGAACTGGACCGGTTGCTCTTCGCGCAGCGCCAGGAGGCGGACCCACAAAAGCGGCGTGAGCTCTTGCGCGCCATCTCCAGGCGACTGCTGGAGCAACACTTCACCATCGATGTCATGCACGCGCCCAACTGGGACGTCACCCACCCTTATGTCAAGGGGTTCTACCCGCACCTGGGGGATCGAGTGCCCTACCAGTACGCCTGGCTAGATAAATAAACTCCTCCGCCTGGACCAGCAACCCCTTCGAGTCATGCCTGGGGCCTCCAGGGGGGCAGCTGCGGTTCAGGTCAAGCCTCCCGGCGCGCGCCGGTGCCGCCTCCGGGAATGAAAATGGCCGTGGGAGGTGGAGAACAGCCGCGGAGCAGCTCCACTTTCGGCAGGCGCCACACCTGCTCAAGTATCTCTTCGAACCCTTCGGCGGTTAGCCTTGGAGTCAGGAAGACGTCCGAACTCCCGGTAGCATATGCTTCACCACCAACCGGCGTGTGCGTCGCTATCCAAGTTTGGCCTCAAGAAAGAACCAAGGAGGAAGAGAATGGCTGACCCGGATGAGGCGCGGGCCTACTTGCGGGAAGTGCAGGCGAAGCGCGGCTATACCCTGGACTTCCACCGCATCATGGCTGGGGTTGACCTCGAGTGGGCGAAAAAATACGACGCCTTCATCGAGGCCACCTACTTCGGCCAGCGCACCCTGGACCGGAAGACCAAGGAGCTGCTCCAGATCGTGGTGGAAGCGGCGTTACGGGCCGAAGTCGCCCAGATCCAGGCCCACGTCCGCCTCGCGTTAGACGCCGGTGCGACGGCTCAGGAGATCCTGGAGGCGCTCCAGGCCGTCATCGCGCCCATGGGCGCCCTCGCCTTCAGACAGGGCCTGCAGGCCTGGGCCGCGGAGTGCCACGTGACGCCCGTTGCGCTGGATTCAGCCTGACAGCGCCTTGACGAAGGCTCCTGGACCTGGTGAGCCGCCAAGCCAAAATTCTGTGCCCTCCGTGCCCTTTGTGGGGAACAGGTCGCCCGGGGGCGGGGCCCTCAGCGGGCCCCTGCCGGCGCCGGACGCAGCGGGTGCTCACCACCGGCGCGGCGGCGCTCGATGGTCTCGGTGTCCCACAAGGCCGAGTAGTTCAGCGCCCGCGGACAGTGGCCGTAGGCTTCCTCGACCTCCACCACGATCCCCTGCAGGACATTCCGGTTCTCATCAGGGTTCCACATGAAGGTTTCCACCTCATGCTCATCCAGCATCGTCCGGTCCACCATGGTGATACGGCCGTTCACCCGCACCACCTCTGAGATGCCGGGGATCAGGAACACCAGGCCAACGTGGGGATTCGCATCCATATTCTGGTAGGACTGAAACAGCTTGTTGCCCGCCACGTCCGGCACCAGCAGGTGACGGTCGTCCAGGATCCGGACAAAACCCGCTTTGCCGCCCTTCGGCGAGGCATCGCAGCGTCCTTCCGCATCGCTGGTGGCCATCACGAGGAAGGGGGATTCCGCGATGAAGGCCTTGATCACGTCGGGCAGGTAGTCCCGTATCTTCGTCTGGACCCGCTCGATGGGGAAGCCGAACACCCTGGTGAACCGGTTGTCAAAAGCCTCTTCGCATGCTTCCATGGAACACCGCCTTATTCCTTCTCCCTTGGGAGCGGGTCAGGGTTCCCTTCAATTTTCCCTCTCCCTCGGGGGAAGGGGTTAGTTCCTTTGATTCCCTCCCACTCTGGGAGAGGGTCTGGTGAGGGGCCCGTCCGGCCGATTCTACCATTTGTGGGAGGGAAACGATGAAACATCACACGGACCTCCGCTCCTATCTCGGCTTCATCCACGGCACGCCTCGTGTCCCATTCGCCGCGCTCATAGAGCACCCGCCCTTCCCGTAACGCCGGGCGAAAAACGGGCCCGACCATGGTCCCGCGCCGGCGAATCCTTTCGGGGGTCGCGACCACGATATCGTGCCCGACGGGGAAGCCTCGGACCACGATATCGTGCCCGACGGGGAAGCCTCGGACCGCATCCCACGCCGCCCTGCGTACGACGTCTAAAAGCGCGGCCGGAAAGCCGGTGACACTGGGGCTGCGCCCCAGACCCCAGGTTCACGCAGCGGTAGTTTGCCCCGCCTCCCTCGACTGAGTGCGGCTTTCCGGCCGCACTCCTAGGCCGGCGGCAGCCGGGACGATGACCAGGAGATCGACGTCGCTATGAGCTTTGGCATCGCCCCGGGCCCGGGAGCCGAACAGGATCACCGCGAGGGGATCAACCTCCCTGACGATAACCCGAGTGGCCTCAGCGAGGCCGCTTCAACTTCCGCGGTCTCATGCTGCATGGCTTCATCATATTGTCCTTGACGGCCGCACCAGGCGCCACACGATGATGGCGGGCAGGCCCTCGATGGCAGCCTCGGCCATCTCCTTGAGCCGTGGATAAGCGTGCAGGACCCCGGAGACGAGAGACGCCGCGTGCTCCGCTCTGAAGGCGGGCTCATGCACTTCGAGGACTTCCAGTCCAGCGGCCTTGAAGGCGTTGAGATAGCTGCCCGTAAGGTGCATCGAGTTGCGAATGAAGCCGCGGCTGCCGTCCGCCGCCCGGTACATCGCCTGGGTCCCCAGGAGGACCGCACAGGGGTGGATGTCCGCGATGACGATCTGGCCTCCAGGGCGAACCGCGCGCGCCAGTTCGGAAACCGGTGGCGCGAGCTCAAGGCAATGCGTCAGGGCAAGGGTGCAGACCGCGGCGTCACAGCTCCTGGAAGCGAGGGGCAGGGCGTGCAGATCGCCGCGGCAGACCCTGACCGCAGAACCACGCTCACGGCTGCACTGCAGCATCTCTGCCGTGGTGTCCACCGCGATGACCTCGTGGCCGCGAGACGCTAGGTAGCCCGCGTGGCGTCCGGTCCCGCATGCGGCGTCGAGGATGCGGCCCCGGGGGAGCCCTTCTAGCAGCTTCCAGACCACCTCCTGCTCCACCTCGACGAAGGGATTGCCAGGTAGGTCATAGGTAGCCGCCCAGGCTCCGTAGCCGGCATGCACATCACGCTCCGGCGCAGGGAACAGCTTCGGCGTCTCGCTACCGGCGAGGTCCCGGACCTCGCCGATGCGCTGGGCGATACTGCTCTCGTCCCCAGTGAGCCAGCCCCGGAGCAGGCCCAGCCCCTCCAGGCCGAGGGCGAGCTGAAGCAGGCTCGGCATGGGGCAATGCTAACACGGTAAACCTGAAAGCTCGACCAGAATTCGTAAGTAGTGCGTAGTGCGTGGTGAGTGGGCTGATCTTCGGCTCACTCCTCCACTCACTACGTACCACGCACTACGCACGGCTGAAGTGGAAACGAAATCTGTGTTAAAACCCCCCAAGCCAGGTAGCGGTTGCACGAGGGCGGGCCGCGCCGTAGAGTGCAGAGACCATGGATTTTCCTGAGGGGCTTAAACCGCCGGGTCGATGGTGGGACTCCGGGGCGGCCGAGGACGCCGCGGCTACCTTCTTGCCGGCAATGCGAAGGCTGGTGGCCGAGGCGTACCGCCGGACGGGCAGCCCCTACGGTGAAGCCACGGAGAAGGCCCTCGAACAGTGGCTGGAGCACATGATGGGAACTGAGGAGGGGGCCGCGCTAGAGCGGTCCATCGGTGAAGCCTGGGCGTTCCACCTGCAGGTCTGCTTCGCCGCGCGCCAGGTCAACTGAACGACTACGCTTGTTCCCTCAAGGCTCCAGATCTAGGAATGGATGAGGGTGAGGGATGCCGTTGCGTTTTGTGGTATTGTTCGCCCACACCTCAGGGCGAGGGGGAAGGAACTCGGCGAAAGGGCGAACCCGTGGGTGTTGGAAGAACCCAGAAAGGGGTGGCGCGGTGAACATTTACCTCGGTGGGGTGATGGCAGTCTCTCTGCTGGTGTTAGCGTGCGGGCGCGCAGGCCAGGGGGGTGGGGACTCTGGCGCGCCGGCGTCTGGCGAACCCAAGCGCGGCGGGATCATGGTGCTGGCCAACCGCGGGGAGGTACCGGTCGGGATGGACAGCATGGTCACCAGCACCGTCAACCTGATCCACGTGAGCTCGAGCGTCTTCGGCGACGGCTCCTTGGTGAAGCCCTGCCGGGAGGACGTGGCCAAAGTCTGTCCTGCCCTCGCCGAGCGGTGGGAGGCGCGCAACGACTTCGCCGAGTGGGAGTTCAAGATCCGTGACGGCGTCCTCTGGCACGATGGCACACCCATGACCGCGGAAGACCTGAAGTTCTGGATGGACCTGGCCTACAACGGAGTCAAAGGCGACAAGACAAGGGCGCCCGCCCGCTACCGTACTAACTTCGGTCCCCTGAACAAGGTGGAGCTTCTGGACCAGAACCGGCTGCGGGTGACGCTAGACCGGCGCACCGCGTTCCTGCCCGACCTCATGGGACTGGAGCAAGCGGTGAAGGTGACGCACCCCCGGCATCTGATGCAGAAAAAGATCGAGCAGGGGGAGCCCGGGGCCGCCCCGCAGGACCTGGGGTTCGTCGGAATG
>CAZPYZ010000387.1:0-4735 GCA_964590215.1 uncultured Dehalococcoidia bacterium
GGCCGGATTTCCATGACTACTACGACATCCGGAAGGTCGCCGCGACGATCAGGGCGCCCACATTGCTGCTGGCGGGAGATATCCACGACGACATCCACCCGGTGGCCCACTCGGTGGAGTTGCACAGGCTGATCCCCATCTCCTGGCTCGCGATCTTCCCGAACACCCAAAACGCCTTGCGGGACCGCTCCCAGGAATCGTGGAAGACCATCAAGGAGTTTATGGCGGCATTCGATGCCCGCTCCGCAGGCGGCGCTTAAGTGGGATTATCCGGCCGGCACATCGCTCGAGTCGGGAAAGGCAGGATCATGAAGCGCTTAAGGATTGCTGGTAGGACTGCTGGCTTTGTCAGTTCTAGGCTGTGTTCAGGTGCAACCCGGAGGTCCGGCCTCTGTCGCTGGAGACATGCCGAGGCGTGGCGGCACCCTCAATGTGCGCATCCAAGTTGACCCCTTCGACTGGGATGTCACCATGGTGGGGGTGTCAAACCCCAACGACCAAGGCTTTGGCCTTGCCTACAACAGCCTCCTGGGAGTCAAGGCGGGCCCGGAAGTCAAGTACACGGAGCTGGTGCTCCAACCAGAGCTCGCGGAGCGGTGGGCGGTTAGCCCCGACGCCAAAACGTTCACCTTTTCCGGTTATTCATCGGCCGATGTACTACATGTGGCACCCATACGTGAAAGTGCATCAGCCCAACTTCTGGCGGGCGGGAGAGCAGTTCCCCATCGAAAGAAGCTGGCTGGCCAAGTGACGAGGCGCCTTCGAGCCTCGCATTGACGGCAACGGCGCGGCTGTGACGAAAGGAAGGAGCAGATGCTGAGCGTAGAACTGAACCAGCGGCTGACCCAGGTAGGTCCGGATACGCCCATGGGGAAACTGCTGCGCTACTACTGGCACCCCATCGCGGGCTCCGCCGAGCTGGAGGTAAACCCCGTCAAGAAGGTCCGGGTCCTCTGCGAGGACCTCGTCCTCTATCGGGATAAGTCCGGCGCCCTTGGCCTCATCGACGAGCCGTGTCCCCACCGGCGGGTGTCGCTGGAGTACGGCATCCCCGAGCCCGAAGGGGTGCGCTGCCCGTATCACGGTTGGGTCTTTAACCACGAGGGGCGCTGTCTGGAGCAGCCGGCAGAACCCTGGGACAGCACCTTCAAGGAGCGCGTCACCACCAAGGCATACCCGGTGCAGGAACTGGGTGGTCTCATCTTCGCCTATTTGGGTCCTCAGCCAGCCCCGCTGCTGCCCCGCTACGAACCTCTGGTCGCGGACAACATGGTCCGGCATATCGGGGTGACGCTCCTCCCTTGCAACTGGCTGCAGTGCATGGAGAACTCCCTGGACCCCGTCCACGTGGAGTGGCTCCACGGCTACTACAGCGACTACGTGTGGTCTCGGAAGGTCCCGAGCTTTGGAAAGCAGTTGCACACAACCCACAAGAAGATCGGGTTCGACCGCTTCGAGCACGGGATCATCAAGCGCCGGGTCGTCCAGGGCGCCACCGAGGAAGATGATCCGTGGAAAGTAGGACACCCCATCATCTTCCCCCACATCCTGGCAACGGGCGGTTTTCAATACCGGGTGCCCGTGGACGACACCCACACTCTGCACCTGATGTACACCATTTACCGGCCGGGCGTTCCTGTCCCACCGCAGGAAACTATCCCCGTGTATGAGATCCCTCTGTACGACGAGAACGGGAAGTTCATGACGGAAGTCAACATCATCCAGGACATGTGGGCCTGGGCCACTCAAGGCCCCGTTGCGGAGCGGGAGAAGGAGAAGCTGGGCCAATCGGACATCGGGATCATCATGTACCGGGAGCTTCTGATGGAGCAGCTGGCTCGGATGGAGCGGGGTGAGGAACCGATGGAGGTGTACCGCGACCCGGCGAAGAACGTCTGCATTAGCCTTCCGCGAGAGGTGGTCAACATCAAGTACAACCCCGAGCAGGAGCGCAAGGGCAACAAGTGGTTCCGCGAGTTCCGCTCCCGGGGTATCAGCCACGAACGCTTCAGTCCACTCCACAGCACCATTCAGGAGCTATACCGGCAAGCAGAAGAACGACTGGCGCGCGGCGAGCCGCTGTTGCCGCAGCCGCAGCCACCGGTCTATCCAGTGGGCGGGGATGCTCACAAAGCCGTCGTGCTGAAACAGTAGCGATTGGGGCTCAGGACAGGCTGCGTGTCTGCCCTCGGCGCACACGCAGGTGCGCCCCTACAACCAATCGCACAACAAGTGACCCGCTGGGCCGGGGCAGGTTCTAAGGGGAGGAGCACATGACCAGGCATGTTGGTCTGATAGTGGTATTGCTGAGCTTGTTCGCCCTGAGCTGCGCCCAGGCACGGCCGCAAGCGCTACCCGACGAGGTAAGGGGAAGTACGCCCAGATACGGCGGGACCGTTAATCTCATGGTCACCGAAGATCCCGATGACTGGGACATCACTTACGCCGGCTCCTCTCAACCAAACAACTTCGGCATCGGTCAGGCTTACAGCGGCCTGCTCGGCGTCAAGGCCGGTCCGGAGATCGGCTTCAACGATCTCATACTGCAACCGGAACTGGCGGAGCGCTGGCAGGTCTCTCCCGATGCCAGGACCTTTACGTTCTTTCTGCGGAAAGGTGTCAAGTACGCTGACAGGCCACCCGTGAGCGGAAGAGAGTTCATCGCCGCGGACGTTAAGTGGAGCTTTGAATACTCGTCCCGCACCGGGCCCTTCAGGGACAGCAAACTGCCGCCTGCCCAGTTCGGCTACTTCTTCGCTGGGATGGAGGGCATTGAAACACCCGACGCCAATACCGTCGTCGTGCGTATGAAGGACCCCGTTGCTCCGTTCCTTAACTACGTGGCCTCGGATTCCACCCCAATCCTCCCCCACGAGATTTTTGATAAGGAGGGGAACTTCAAGGAATCTATTGCTGGGACCGGGCCTTACCAGATCGATCCTAGCGCTTCGCAGAAGGGAACGCGGTGGGTGTGGCAGAAAAATCCCACCTATTGGGAACCAGGGAAGCCCTACCTGGACACGATTCGCTGGCTGGTGCTGCCCGAGACCGCCACGATCTACGCCGCCTTCCAGACCAAGCAGATCGATTACATCGGTGGCGGCAAGTCCTACGCTCCCCTTTGGAACGGGGCCCAGCAGATTATGAGCGCGAACCCCGACGCCATCGTGATCGAGGCCCTGCGCCCTGGCCCTCTACAGTTCTACGTGAATAGCCGGAAGGCCCCGCTGAACGATCTGCGGGTCCGAAAGGCGATAGCGCTGTCCCTCGACCGGGACGAGTTGATCCGGGTCGTAGCGGGCAAGGGCGAATGGGCGATGGCCGGGGCGCCGGCCGGCTTGTTCACGAACCAGGAGATCCGGCAAATGCTCCGTCATGACCCAGGGGAGGCCAAGCGTTTGCTGGCGGAGGCAGGTTTCCCCGATGGTCTGGACCTTGAGTTCATGATTGGCCAAGCCTCTGATGACGTTACCACCGGAGAGTTGTTCGAGGCCCAACTGAGAAAAGCCGGTATTCGCCTGGCCCTCAAACCCACGGATGGCAGCACCTCCAGCAGAAACCGGAGAGCAGGCAATTTCACGTTGAATTTCACCGCCGGCGCCACCCTGGTGGGCGATCCCGCGAATTGGATGTATGCCGGCTACCACCCGGAGTCGTCGCAAAACTATCAGGGGGTGAACGATCCCAAGCTGGCCCAGATGCTGCAGGCGCAGCAAGTGGAGCCCGATCCCGCCAAGCGACGGGAGATCCTGCGGGAGGCCGCACGGTACCTTAACGTGGAGATGGTCTGGGGACATGCCATCTTCTATCCCAGGATCTATCACTTCGCGCAGCCATACCTGAGGAACGTCTACCCGAATTACTGGCGCGACGGGCAGTTGCTGCCGGTAGATGCCATCTGGCTGGAAAGATAGGGGTCGGTCGGAGCTGCGTGCGTCGGGGCAGACCCTTCGACGGGCTCAGGACAGGCTACGCGTCTGCCCTGGGCGGTGCGCCCTACAAGAAGGCCAGCATCTCTTTCGCGACGACGTCGGGCTGCGTCTGCAGCGTCACGCTGGTATCGAACACCACCAGCTTCGATCCCTTGATCCCCTTGTTTAGGTCCTCACCCATGGGCAAGGGGTTGGTCTGGAAATTCTGGGGCCATAGGATAAGCGTCGGCGCGGTGATGTAACGCAGCCGGCGCAGGGTGTTGTACCGCTCTCGGTTGGCCATCTCGTTCATGTGGGCCGTCACCCTGGCGAATGCTGCTACGTGCTCTTTGTTTTGGGCCTTCTGGGTGTAGGCAACGATTAAATTCTCGGTGTCCCACCCGAGCGCCGCGGGGAAGCGATTCTCCATTTGAGTCCTGATCTGCTCCGGGGTTGGGACTTTCCAATTCATCATGTCTGGAAGCTGGCGGCTGGCCGTCCCCCCAGGCGTAAACAGCACCAGCTTGTTGACCCGGTGGGGGCTTTCATAGGCGAGGAGCGTCGCGGTCCAGCCGCCCATGCCCTGGCCCATGATATTCGCCTTCTCGATGCCCAGCGCGTCCTGGAACTCCCGGACATGGTCCACCATGTAGGCGAAGGAGAAGTCCTGGGCGAGGATGTCTCCCGGGCCATAGTTGAGGGCGTCCACTGACAGCACCCGAAATCTTTGGGCCAGCGGCCCCATGAGCCCGAGCCAGTTATCGGCGCCGCTCAGGAAGCTGTGGCCATGCAGAAGGATGATCGGAAAGCCGGTTCCCGCCTCG
>CAZPYZ010000388.1:0-4730 GCA_964590215.1 uncultured Dehalococcoidia bacterium
CAGCGCCTTGACGGCTTCGTCCGCCTCGTCGAGGAGGTGGTCTATTTGGCGCTGAATGCGCTCGTTCACCACTTTCAGCGTTCTCCCCGGTTTCCTTCGGCTCCCGGCGCGCCAAGCCTAGGCCCTTTGACCCCAGGGTGTCAAAGCCTCCGATAACCGCTGGTCGCGGCCGCGGGGTCGGGGCAATCACCCTCGCTCCTGGCCGCTCGTTCCGAAGCCGTCACCGTCCACTTTGGTGCTGCTCGGCGGTTGGATCGATTACGAGCACTATTAATTACGCTCGCCCTCGCAGAATCAGAACAAATATACTACAATCTTGCCGATGACCTCCCGCGCCCGCCACCTCCGCCGTGGCCAGGACTATTACTCCTCCCTCACCGCCTTCGTGAGGCCCCGGCTACGGCTTCCAGAGCCTTGACCTCCAGCTCGCCCTCCTCTGCCTCACCTGCACTCCGCCCTCGATCAGCGGCCCGACAATGACCTCCGCGCCTCCAGCCTCTTCCAGTCAACGTTGGAGAACGCCGATTGACTCCCCTATCGCCGACCTCGGATACTGCCCGCGACTATCCTTTCTTTCGGAGCCTGGTTTCTTGTCCATGGAGACAGTCCGGCCACGGGAACAGACGCTTGCCCGGGGCACAGCCGCACGGCCAGCTATTCCTTCGGTGGTCAAGCGCAATACCCTCCTGGTCGCCTCCTCCCAGGTTTGTACCGGCATGGGCACCGGCCTCCAATTCCTGGGGCCCTTGATGGTCTACCAGATGCTGGGCTCCACCACCCTGGCTGGCAGCCCGGCCGTGATCCAGGGTATCTCGCGGGTTCTCGCCGCTTACCCCGTGGGGATCATGGCCGACCGCTATGGCCGGAAGCCGGTGATCGTGGCCGGGCTGCTCATTGCGGGCATCTCTGCCCCCGTCATTGGCGCGTCGGTGGCCGCCGGCTCGTTTCCCTTGCTCATGTGCGGCATTCTCGTGTTCGCTGCGGCAGCGGGCGCCGTGCAACAGTTGCGCGTTGCCGCCGTCGATATGTACCCGCAGAGCCTGCGGGCGGAAGGCCTGGGCTACGTGCTAACGGCATCCGTGGCCGGCAGCATCGGTCAGGCCGGACTCATTACCCTGGCTTCCGTCATCGCGGTTTCCCTGGCCCTGGACCCCATGGCCCTCTCCTGGTGGTTAGTGCCGGCCGTGTTGCTTCCAGCGCTGTTGTTGGTCCGCCAGATACGCCCGGACCCCCGGGACATAGCTCGCAACCTGGATGACTACTACCCTGTCCAGCAGGCCAGCGCTACTGCACTACCAGGCTCCTTCGACGACCATCAGGCAGGAAACCTCCTTGCCTATGTGAAAGACTTCACCAAGTTGAGCGTCTTTGTCTCCATGTTCGGGGTGCATGGGAATATGTTCATGACCATGGTGGTGACGGCCCTGACCCTGGCTGACCACGGCCATGGTCTGCCCGCCATCGGCGCCTCCAGCACGCTGCACGCGCTGGGCATGTTCGCCTTCACGATCCCCCAGGGCTGGGTGAGCGATCACTATGGACGCCGCCCGGTGATGCTGGCCGGCCTCCCCCTCGCGGCTCTGGGAACCGTCCTTATTGGGCTGACGGGAGACTACTGGGTCGTCACCCTGGGCTACTTCCTGGTCGGTTTTGGCTGGTCGGCCGTGAACGTGGCCGGCACCGCGCTGCTGGCAGACGTCAGTCATCCCCAGGAGCGAGCAAGGGTTATCGGGAGTGGTGATACCTTCGCCGGCGCCGCCAATATCCTGCTGGCCCTCGTTGCGGGGCCCGCCCTTGGGCTGGTGGGGATGCCGGCCATTGGCGCGATAGGGATCGCTCTGATGATGGCCCCACTTGTGATGGTGCTGCGGCTAGGAAGAACCAGTGGCGCGCCCGAATCAGGAAGTCCCTCGTCACAACTGTAGAGGGGGGCGTTCCACAAGAGGTCTGGCCTGGCTTCCGCAGAAGGATCCTTGATCCGCGCCTCGGAGGTTAGCCAGCCTCCACTGGCGCGGTGATTTGGTGGCGCAGGCTTTCCAGCCTGCGTGCCTTGGGGCAGGCTCAAAACCTGCGCCACAGGGGGGAGTAATGGAATGCAGTAATCGTCTGATGTGGATGGACTCACCGCTGCGCCTTTGGGCACCCGATAAACACGGCGCCGGACCGGCCGGACAAGAGAGGTGAACATGCAAGCAAACCCCAGCGACACCCGAGACTACGAGGTTGAGCGGCGGGTCTACCACGCCAAGCGTCCTGGATTCCAGATTCAGGAGTTGCAGCTCGGCTCCACTCACCAGATCCCTTGGCACCGCCATACGTACGTACAGGACACCTTTTATGTTCTGGAAGGTAGGATTCGTGTCCTGGTTCGCGACCCGAAGGAGGAAGTACTGCTCGGAGCCGGGGAGACGTATACGGTCCGCCCAGGACGGCCACACCTCGTCACGAACGCCGGTGACGTCTCTGCGACCTTCCTGAATCTCCAGCTGGGCGAGTACGATCGCATCCCGTTGACATGAGGGGCTCGGAGCCATCACGCATCACACATCGTGCAGGCGCCGAATTGGGGCCCGCGAGTATGGGCTAACGCGGTCTTTGACAGGCCTTCCCGGTCGTGCTACGGTGCCTCCGTCTTGGCCCCCGCCCCCCTTTTCAACGCGGAAGACGCGCAGAGCGGGGAGTTACGTAGTGGCTCATTAACCCATTGACCCGCCCGCGGACGGGTCAGGATGGCTAAATTCAGAAGGAGGAGAAAATGACGACAGCAGGCCCCGGTAGTCCGGACCCCGAACTCGCGCCGGTTATCCAGCGCATCGACCCCTACGCGGAGTGGCGCAAGCGGGAAGGCCCTCCGCTGGCCGGCGGGGTGTATTTCCGCGACATGAACGAGATCGAGACGGGCCCTTGGCCCCGCATGGGTGATGGCGTGAAGGGCACCCTCTGCTACCTGGACGGGGACGACGACTCCGACGAGCATATCGTGGAGCTGTCGCCAGGCGCAAACACCGCGCCGCTGCGCCACCTCTATACGGAGGTCTTCTACATCCTGTCCGGCCGGGGCTCATGCAGCGTCTGGCTGGACGAAGGCGCCAAGCAGACCTTCGAATGGGGCCCCGGCAGCTTCTTCAGCCTGCCGACCAACGCCTCCTACCAGATGTTCAATGCCAGCCTCTCTCAGCCGGCGAAGTGGTTCACCGTGACGGACCTGCCCGGCTTGCTGCGGAAATGGATCAACGAAGACTTCATCTTCAACAACCAGTTCGACTTCCGCGACCGCTACAGCGGCGAGGCAGACTACTTCAGTGCCGAGGCGAAGCTCTGGAAGGGCCGCGTCTGGGAGACCAACTTCATTCCCGACATCTACAAGCTGCCGCTGTACGAATGGAAGAGCCGCGGCGGCGCCGGCACCAACGCCTTCATGATCATGGGCGGCGGCATGGCTGAGTCCCACATCTCCCGCTTCCAGCCCGGCTACTACAAGAAAGCCCATCGCCACGGCCCCGGCGCCCACCTCTTTATTACCGAAGGCGAAGGGTACTCCCTACTGCAGCGGGGGAGCGAGCCCCGCATCAAAGCCGACTGGAAGGTCGGGAGTCTCTACCTCTCGGGCGCGGGTGAGGGGCTTTGGCTGCACCAGCACTGCAACGTCGGCAAGACCCCTGCCACCTACCTGGTCCTGGGCAGAGGCACCGGCGTCATTACCTCCCGCAAGCATGCCGTCAACCGCTGGGCGGCCTCCGAGTCCACCACGATGATCGGCGGAGAGGTAAGCGAAAAAGAGGGCGGCCGCCAGACCGAATACGAGGACGAGGACCCGGAAGTCCATCGGATCTTCGAGGAGGAGCTAGCAAAGCGGGGCGTCACCTGTATGATGAGAAACCTCGTCCCCTGGTGCACAGGGGAGCGCGGGGTCACCGACTACAAGGCCCATTTCAGCGGCCCCGACGAGCATTAGGGGGAGTCGTTGTCTCGTAGGGGCAGACCTGTGTGTCTGCCCCTGAACGCTTGGGTCGGACACACACGTCTGCCCCTACAGCGTGGCGATGTCAAGGGGTACCAGCGGCAGCGGGCCCTTCTTTTCCGCGGGCGGCACGTAGCGCCAGTGTTTGGCGCCGGCGCCGCCATCAACCCGGAAATCGCACCCCGTAATGAGGCGGGAGAGGTCGGAGGCGAGGAAGGCGATGACATGGCCGTAGTCCGTGGGCGTCGGCTGCTCGCCGAGGGGGATGCCCGCCGCTTCCGGTCGCCGGGCATCGCCTTCCTGGGAGGTTAGCTCCGGATTGTCCCGGCGGGTTGCTATCGGGGTGAAGCTGTTGACGCGGATGCCGTGGGGGGCGAGGTCCATGGCGGCCCCGCGCACGAAGTTAGCGACTCCTCCTTTGCTAGTGCAGTAGCCGATGTTGTTCGGCTGTCCGCTCCAGCCGGCGTTGGAGACGATGCAGATGATGCTGCCCCGGATATCGCGCTCGATCATCGATCGGGCAACGTGCTTGGCATTGAGGAAGTTGCCGGTGCAGTTCACGATCAACTGCCGGTTGAACGCTTCCACCTCGTAGTCCAGTACCCCCTTGCCGCCCAGGATGCCGGCGCTGTTGACCAGGATGTCTATCTTGCCCCAGGCGTCGAGGACCCGCCCGACGTAGGCCCTCACCTCCTCTTCGCTGGACACGTCTCCGGGGCAGGCCATGGCCGTGCCGCCATTACGTTCGATGCGGCGGACGGCCGCGTCT
>CAZPYZ010000389.1:0-4712 GCA_964590215.1 uncultured Dehalococcoidia bacterium
CGGAAAGCCGCACTCAGTCGAGGGAGGCGGGGCAAACTACCGCTGCGTGAACCTGCGTCTGGGGCGCAGCCCCAGTGTCACCACCTTTCCGGTCGTGCTTCTAGCCCGCGTAGGCTCGCTCTAGCTCCGCCACGTCGAGCTTTTTCATCGGGAGGAACGCCTGCGTGACACGGGCGACCTGTTCTTCTGTACCGCTCCCGAGCATTTCGTCCAGCCGCGTAGGGACCACCTGCCAAGAGAGCCCGTACTTGTCCTTCAGCCAGCCGCACTGCTCGGCATCGGGTTCAGCCGAGAGCTTGTCCCAGTAGTAGTCCAGCTCCTGTTGGGTCTCGCAGCACACCCTGAAGGAGATGGACTCATTGAACTTGAACAACGGGCCCGCGCTGATCGCCATGAAGGGCTGCCCAGCGAGCTCGAAGGAGACGACATCGCAATCGCCGGACGGGGTATCGTGGAGGGTAGTGCTGTTGGTGATCCTGGAGTCGGGAAAAACCGATGCGTAGAACTCCGCTGCTTCCCTGGCCTCCTTGTCGAACCAAAGGTGCGGGACGATCCTATGTCTGATGCTGGCCATGATCCTTTCTCCTAGCGGCTAAGGTCGAGGCCTACACGGTCTTTCGAGCGGACACCCTCCGAGGTCCCACCCGTACGCAGCACCTCCATCGGCGGGCATGGTGTCTGGGTGAGGACGAAAACCGATGTGAACGGCTTACCAGTTTGAAGGGCTGTTCCCCATGCTACCACGCTGATTCGTCGCCCTCGGGCTGCTCGCCTTAGGCTTTGCCGTCGCCTGTGGGGGCGGTGGCGGCGGTGGCACCACCATCCGCATGACCGAGTTCAAATAACAACGTGCCGGCAACGATTTCCGTCAGGGTGGGCCAGCCGGTCAAAGTGACCCTGAAGAACGCCGGCACCGTCGTGCATAATTTCCACATTGATGAGTTGGGCGTGGTCGTGTCCGAAAGTGCAGCCAGGTCAGGCCTAGGCCATCGAGTGAACTCCCACAAAGTCCGACACCTTCAAGATCATCTGCCATGAACCCGGCCACGAGGCCGGGTTCATGGTCCGCGAGCTCACCGTTCAGTAGGCTCCCCAGGGCTGGCGGGCCACTGGCCGTCCGGGGCTTCCGGTACTATAGGGGCCATGAGCGAGGCTCCTGACCCCGTCGCGGAAGGCTTCCGGCGCCTCCGAACCGCGCTCCTGCTGACGCCCGGCACCCCTCCCCTGCGCCGGATTGCGGCGGTGGGGGTCGAACCGGCAGGCCCCACGGCGGCCGTCGTTGCCCAGCTCGCGCGGGCCCTAGCCGCCGCTGGTGGGCGGGTTGTCGCAGTCGACTGTGACCTCCGGGCGCCCCAACTCCACCAGCGCTTCGGCCTCGGCAACGAAACCGGACTCGCAGACCTCCTCCGCAACGAGGCACAGCCGCAGCTGCAGCCACTGGACACCCCGGCCGGGGAGCTCCGCCTGCTGCCCGCCGGGACGACCCAGAACGGTGACGCAGACCTCCTCGCCTCCGATCGTTTCGGCGAGATCCTCAATCACCTGCTTGAAACGGCCGATCACGTCGTCCTTAGTGGGCCCCCAGTGACGGAAGCCGCTGATGCGGCGGTAGTAGCAGCGCGGGCGGACGCGGTGCTTCTGGTGCTGCAGGCCGGACGCACTTCGAGGCAGACGGCACAACGAGCCGTAACGCTGCTGAAGCAGGTGAAGGCGCCCCTCATAGGTGCGGTTCTCGCCAGCCCCCAGTAGGGACGCACCTGTGTGTGCGCCCAGGCCAGACCCCCTTCGACCAGGCCAAGGTAAACTCCGGTGTGCCCCTACGTGGTGCGGGCACCGAAAATCGCAGGTGGGGGATTAGGATGCCATCGGAGTTCATCACCGCCACTGAGCAACACCGGCGGAAGCCATGAGCCGTTCCATTGCCCCGGTGGCCCGTGGCGAGGCGCTCTGGGCCGGGGCGTGGGGCGTCGGCGTTGTGGCCGTGGCCTCGGTCCCTTATCTCTTGGCCGGCTGGATTGCACCCCCGGGGTACAGCTTCACGGGCTTCCTGGTCAACCCGGCGGACGGCTTTTCGTACCTCGCCAAGATGCGCGACGCAGCCGCGGGCGCGTGGCTGGTCACCCTCCCCTACACCCATGAGCCCCATCCACCAGCCCTGCTCTACCCGCAATACATCCTCCTGGGCAAATTTGCCGCCCTTACCGGCCTGCCCCCGATCTGGGTCTACCACGGGTCGCGGGTGGCGATGGGGCTCCTGATGCTCGGGGTCTCCTTCTTCTTCATCGCCTCCGTGATCACGGACCCTCCGGTGCGGCGCACCGCGTTCGTCCTCCTTTCCACCGGCAGCGGCTTGACGTGGCTTACCAGTATCTGGGGGCTGGTGGCGGCTGACGCTGGGGTCCAGATCAGCAACACCTTCCACATCCTCTACAGCAACATGCACTTCCCCCTGTCCACGACCCTACTGGTCTTTCCTTTGCTCATCGTTCTTCGCGGCCTCCCTGCTCCTCCGCTCTCCTCCATGGCCTTCTCAGGGGCCACCAACGCGCTGCTTGCGCTGATCGCTCCCTTCCTGTTGTTCAGCCAGGCCTCTGTTGGCGCAACCTGGGGCGCGGTGCTGTTGTACCGCGGGCTGCTGGAACGCCGGGCACGCCTACTCCTTCCCCTGGCCGTTCCAGCTCTCCCTGCTGCCGGCGTCTCCCTCCAGCTCTACCTGAACCCTGTCATGCGGGAGTGGACCCTCCAAAACATCATTCCCTCACCCGAGCCGTGGAGCTTCGCCTTGGGGTATGGTTTACTGCTCGTCGCCGCACCGCTGGGGGCAGCCATCCTGCTCCGGGCGGGTTCACCAACCATACCAGCGGGGACGTTGCTGGTGGTGTCGTGGCTGATCCTCGGCCCCGTGCTGGTCTACCTACCCCTCCCGTGGCAACGCCGTCTGATGCAGGGATATGACCTTCCGTTGAGCATCCTCGGAGCAGTCGGCATCCACGCGGCGCTGCGCCGCATGGGCCCCGCGGCGCAGCGGCGATTAATCGCCTCCCTTCTTGCCTTCGCGATGCTGGGCAGCTTCTGGCTGGTGGGCACCTCGTTGGCGGGCGCTCGAGCCCTGGAAGAGCCTTTCTACCTCTCCCACGCGGACCTCTCGGGCCTTGCCTGGCTCCGTGACCGTGCCCGGGAAACGGACGTGGTCCTCGCCTCCCCTATGATGGGAAACGTGATCCCTGCCTGGAGTGAGGCCCGTGTCTACTGGGGACATCCCTTCGAGACCATCAGGTCCAGCGAAAAGGAGGCCCAGGCGAACCGGTTCTACCAGCCGAGCGCCACGGACACGGAACGCTGCGCTCTGGTGCGTGAGGCGGGAATCACCCTGGTCTACTGGGGCGTTGTGGAGGGCCGTATGGGGCCTCCTCCCGCCCACCCATGGCTGGAGCCCGTCTACCGGGAGGGTCCCGTCATCATCTACAGGGTATTGCCCTGTGAGGTGCTGGCCGGCGTCTTCCCATGAAGGTCCTATGAAAATAGCCATTGGCGCTGCCGTTCCCGTCATTCTGCTCCTTCTCACCATCACCTACTTTTGGCGCCTGACCGTTCAAGGCGAAGCCCTCTTTTGGGGGATGCCCCTCCTCCAGTTCTTCCCTTGGCGGACCTTCGCGGTGGAAGAGTACCTGGCCGGGCGCGTGCCGCTCTGGAACCCTTACGCCGGCATGGGCGCCCCGCTGGCGGCCAACCTTCAGAGCGGCGTGTTCTATCCCCTGAACTTCTTCTACCTGGCGCTTCCCATCGAGAAGGCCATGACGGTGACCGTGGTGCTCCATGTCTTTCTGGCTGGCTGGTTTACTTACCTCTTCCTCCGCCGCCTCGGTCTCCCCCTCGGAGCTGCGTTGGTCTCGGGCTGCGCCTTCATGTTCAGTGGCTTCTTGATTGCACAGGCTGGGTTCCATAACGTCATCAGCGCCGTCGCATGGGTCCCCGGCGTCTTCCTCGCCATTGAGGGCTGGTTGGGCGCCGGCTCTCGCCGCTGGGCTGCCGCCATCGTCACGTCTGTCGCGATGGCCCTTACTGCCGGGTTCATTCAGAGCGCTGCCTACGGGCTGATCCTTGCGGCGGCGTACCTTGTAGTTCGGACCATGGCTAGCGTCCCATTACCGCAGTTCGCTGCACATGTCTCACGCAACCCTCCTTCGAGATTCATCGCTGACGCTCAGATTCGTGATCTTCAGCGACACCACGCTAGGAAGCAAGCTGCCCAGGCCTTCCTGTTCACACTTGCGAAGGGTTCGCTGCTGTTCCTTCTGGGCACCGCGGCAGCCGCGATCCAGCTGCTGCCCACCTGGGAACTGACTTGGCAATCTGTGCGCCGCACAGGACTTGACTACACTGATGCAACCGGCTACTCCCTCTTCCCGGGTCAACTCATCACTGCGGTTGCGCCGACGTTCTTCGGGAGCCAACCCGGGGGTGACTGGTGGGGGCCTGGCGCGCCATGGGAGGGCGTGATCTACCTGGGGGTGTTGCCGCTGCTCCTGGCCCTCTACGGGCTGGTCCATGGCCGAGGTGGAGCGGCCGTGCCCCCCGGGACACCTCCCACCGCGTGGGTCGGTGACGCGCCATTCTCCGGTTCACTGGGAACCTCGTCAGGCCCTCACCCTAACCCTCTCCCAGAGGGGGAGGGGATTTCCGAGTCAATAACAGGTGGCACGCCCCTGAGC
>CAZPYZ010000390.1:0-4708 GCA_964590215.1 uncultured Dehalococcoidia bacterium
GGGCGGGCATGGTAGTGGGATTATACGCCCCCCTTATCCACCACAGAGGCACCGAGAACACGGAGGTTTTGAGGAAGGGAGCCCCGCACCCCGCAGCCGGATTCACAGCCCTTCGGCAGGCTCGGGGGCTGCTTTGGCGGGCAGCCTAGGGGCTGGGCGTGAACCAGTACCTTGCCTTGATGTCTCCGTCCTCATCGGCGCCTTCTGGGGTGAACCCCAGGCTGCGGTAGAGGCGTTCGGCGGCCACGTTCCCCGGCCGGTAGGTGAGGCCGAGGGCCCGAATATCGGGCTGCTCTCGTTTGGCGTGGGCAAGCACGGCCTCCATGGCGGCCCGCCCATAGCCGCGCCGCTGATAGCGCACGTCGATCATCAGGATTGCCACGAACCAGTAGATGGGTTTCTCCGGGTGGGGCCCGAAGGCGACGTAACCCACCCTGGCGCCGGTGTCCCGGTCGCGGATGGCATAGCTGGTGAAGGAGGGCCAGAAAGACGCCTCTGCCAGCGCGTGGAGCACGGTGGGCGAATCGACCCAGCGGCGCTGATCGTCGGCGATGTCGATCTTGATGACCTCCTTCCAGTTGTCCAGGGTGACGGGCTCCAGGGTGACGAGCATGGTTTCGCCTCTCCCGCGGCATGAGGCGGGAGGGCGGGGATCGGGTTTCCGGCACGCGAGCAACGTCACTTGAGGAGATCTCTCCCTATCAGCTTAGTCCGTGGTCTGACACAGAAAATTCGGCGATGCGCCTTCGGGGCCCCGGTGGTTGGAGTTGCCTGGGCCCTGGGCTCATGATGAAGGAGGAGCGTAGAAGGCGGGTCAACGGGGCGTCTCGGTTCGGTCAAGGTGGTGGCCCCCACCCGTGGGTTCACCGTTGAGAACGGGGAAGGCGTTGAACGAGGGAGGGAACCTGGGAACGTAGGAGCCCAGGAACTGGGAACGGGGAAGCGAGGTTGCCAGACTCCGTGGATCCTATTCCCTGCTTGCCCTTGCGGGGCGCCCCAGGGGAGTTTCTCGTTCCTTGGGCGGCTGAGCCGCTGCGTTAGGTGACCCGGTGTGGGTGATAGACTGAGAAGTCGGGTCTGCGGTAGCCAGGCGCTGACGATACAGTGATCTCCCTATGTGGGCGCGCTCGCAGGACCTGGTGAGCGCCGGCGAAAAACGTGAGAAGCGGTCAGGGTAGACAACCTTGACCTTCGCGCTCGTGGCGCTGTCGTACTTGCTGAGCGCAGGCGGCCTGGCGCTCTACGTGAGCCAGTACGCTACCAACCTTCTTTACTGGGACCAGTGGGATTTTTACAACGGCCTATTCGACTCGGCCCCCCTGTGGGACCTGTTCCGGTGGCAGCACGGTCCGCATCGGATGGGCCTTGGCTATTTGCTTATCGCGTGGTACGCGCCGGCCACGAACTGGGACACGCGCGCCGATTCGTGGGCGATTTTCGGATCCCTATGCCTAGCAGCCGCTCTGGCTCTCGCCCTGAAGGCGAAACTCTTCGGGAGGCTCGACCCCGCCGATGCTGTGATCCCTCCCCTGTTCTTGGGACTCGGCTCCTGGGAGCATTTCGTCGTAACGCCGAACCCTTCACTGGCGGCGCTGCCCGTCCTGCTGGAGGTCTCCTTCGCGTTCGCCCTCGTGGCGGGAGCGGGACCCCGGCGTGACACACTCCTGGCCTGCCTCGCGGCAGTCGCTGTATATACCGGTTTCGCACTCTTTCTCGCGCCGGTGGCTGCGGCATTGCTCGGCCTTGACTGGCGACGGACCGGCGCTCGGTCAGCATTGTTCGCCCTGGTCGCCGTGCTCCTCGCGATCGCGTCCTACTTTGTGGATTTCAATTTTGTCGCGGCGTCCGCGGTCGACTGCTCTGTGTTCTTCCACGCGCACCCGCTGGAATATGTGCAATTCCTCCTCACCCTGGCCGGGTCAACTGTTGGCTTTCCCGGCCCTCATCCCGTGAGCGTAGTGCTGCTCACCGCTTGGGCCGGCCTCTGCGCCTACGCTTGGACCGCATCCATGCAAAGGACCAGGCCATCGGCCTGTCGCCCGCTGGCGGTGTTGTTCGCGGTGCCTCTCTTGTTCGGCCTTGGCGCCGCGATGGGGCGAGCTTGTTTGGGTGCGGACCAGGCGGCCGCTGTACGCTACCGCATGGATCTCATCCCTGCCCTTCTGGCGGTCTATCTTTCCCTCTGGTTACTCCCGCATCTCCCTTTCCGCGTCTGGGCCGCCCGCGGCGCAGCCGTCTTGCTCATCGCATCTGTCGTTCATGTCAGCCTTCCCTCTATACTCCAAGGGCAGGAATGGCACCGCCTGAAAGAGTCCTGGGTTGATTGTTACCTTGGCCCCGATGGCAGCATCGCCTCCTGTACCGAGCGTCTTCAGTTCGCGATCTATCCCCGCCCGGAGGCGACCGGGCTCCAAAGGAAGCTCGATTATCTGCGTGACCGCGGCTTGAACTTGTATGCCCGTCCCCCGGCTCCAGGAGGGTTCCCACCCCTTCCGTCCAACAGGCCTATAGCAGGAGGATACGGAGTTAAGGCAACCCCGTTGTCTCCCAATGGTTGACGGATATCAACAGGTGGAACAATGAACAACCCGCCTTCTCCTCTGATCTCTCCCTACGGCGGCGCCCTGGTGGACCTGGTAGTCGCGGGCGAAGAGCGTGAGGAACTGCTACGGCGGGCAACGGGGCTGCCCTCTGTTCAGCTCACGGCCCGGGCCCTCTGCGACCTGGAGCTCCTCGCCACCGGCGCCTTTTCCCCTCTTACCCGCTTCATGGGCGAGGAAGACTACCACCGGGCCCTGGAGGAGATGCGGCTGCGCGATGGCACGGTGTTCCCCATCCCCATCACGCTGCCGGTCCAGGACCCCCGCGGCCTCCTGGACCGCGCGGTGACCCTGCGCAGTGAGAAAAACGAGCCGCTGGCGGTGATGGAGGTGGAGGAGATCTACCCGTGGGACCGCGACATCGAGGCCCGCCTGGTATGCGGCACCACGGATACGAGCCACCCGCTGGTGGCGGAGATGGCCGGCTGGGGCAGCTTCTACCTTTCAGGGCCCCTCCAAGTCCTCGACCTGCCCAAGCACTTCGATTTCCCGGAGCTGCGGCGAACGCCGGTCCAGGTACGCGCCGAATTGGAAGCCCTCGGCAATCCCCGGGTGGCCGCCTTCCAGACCCGCAACCCGATGCATCGTGCCCACGAAGAGCTAACCCTACGGGCGGCGCGGCAAGCAGAGGCAAGCCTCTTGCTGCACCCGGTAGTAGGGCTGACCCGGCCGGGGGACGTGGATTACTACACTCGTGTCAGATCCTATAAGGCCCTGCTCAAGTACTACCATGCCGCCGAGATACGGCCCGTGCTGAGCCTGTTGCCCCTGGCCATGCGCATGGCGGGCCCGCGGGAAGGGGTGTGGCACGGCATCATCCGCCGCAACTACGGCGCCAGCCACTTCATCGTGGGGCGGGATCACGCCAGCCCCGGCAGAGACGCCGGCGGCCGCCCCTTCTACGAAGCCGACGCGGCACAACGGCTCTTCGCCGAGTTTGGGGGCGAGATCGGCGTGCAGATGCTCTCCTACAACGAGCTAGTGTACCTTCCCGAGGACGACCGGTACGAGGAGATCGACCGCGTTCGTAGCGGAAAGCGCTTCCTTTCCCTGGCAGGCACCGAGGTCCGGGACAACTACCTGGCGGCGGGACGGCCACTGCCGGACTGGTTCACCCGGCCCGAGGTCGGTGCCGTTCTCGCGCAGGCGTATCCACCGCGGCAGCAGCAAGGCTTCTGCCTCTGGTTCACCGGTTTGCCGAGCGCCGGCAAGTCCACCATCGCCGAGATCGTCGCGGCCATGCTCATGGAGTACGGCAGGGAGGTGACCCTTCTGGACGGCGACGTCATCCGCACCCATCTCTCCAAGGGGCTGGGATTCAGCCGGGAGGACCGGGATACCAACATCCTGCGCATCGGCTTCGTCGCCTCGGAGATCGCCAGGCACGGCGGCGCCGTCATTTGCGCCGCCGTCAGCCCCTACGACGTCACGCGCAGGCAGGTCGCCAACCTGGTGGGGAACGACCGCTTTGTGCTGGTGTACGTGGATACGCCGCTGGAGGTCTGTGAGCAGCGCGACGTCAAGGGGCTGTACCAACAGGCCCGTAGAGAACGCCCGGGAGATCGTCCGGTATCTCCTGAACCGGGAGTTCTTGCCGGAGGAGTGAAACAGCGGCTGACTCCATTGCCTGAACCCACCGACGGTCGACCGGGTACGTCCTTGGCCGGTTTTGCCCCTGTGTTGACTG
This sequence comes from uncultured Dehalococcoidia bacterium, assembly GCA_964590215.1. Taxonomy (GTDB): domain Bacteria; phylum Chloroflexota; class Dehalococcoidia; order SHYD01; family SHYD01; genus CAZPYZ01. The sequence goes on from CAZPYZ010000390.1 coordinate 4,288, forward strand.
GCCTCCCGCTGCTGCGTCTGCCCCTCGGCCTCTCCGATAGAGCCGCGGCCGCTTGCCTGCTGGCGCTCGCCTGCGTCTACCTCACGGTCGCCTTTGTCGTCCTCCCGACAGGCGTCTTTTGGTCCCCGGACAGCGGCATCAAGTACCTCCAGGTACAGAACATGCGGTGGGACGGGGGGCTCCAGCAGTCCATAGCGTACCCGGGGAGGGACCTCGACCCCGACTTCCAGTTCGTGCCTCTTGGCGCGTTTCACCGGGTAGACAACGGCGAGGTGTACGCCCTGTGGCCACCGTACCCCCTCCTGCTGTACAAGCTGGCGTACACCCTGGCGGGCTATCCAGGTATGCTGCTACTCTCCATCGCCTCCGGCGTCGTAACTGCGCTGGGGGTACTCCGCCTCGCTGCCCTGGTCGGCCTGCG